>JASHUL010000261.1 GCA_030039995.1 Thermoplasmata archaeon | reverse complement strand
TCCCGTTCACTTCGAGGCTGTCCTTCAGCATCGGCAGTCGGAGCGAGAGGTGCTCGAGGCGGATGTCGAGCTGCCCGTGCTGGTTCGCGATCGCCGAGACGAGGTCTTGGAAGAGGTTGGAGTCACCGGTGACGTTGGGCGGAGGGGGTGCCATGTCCAACGGTACCCCGCCGGGGGATAGGAAACTATCGCCGCCCGTCCGCGTCGCTACTTCCCGAGGCCGGCCCGGTGCCGCAGCGCGTGGTAGAACCCGCCGAAGCTCGTCGCCGTCGGCGTCCGGAGGCCCTGGAGCCTCAGTTGCTCCCGCACCTCCTTCGCCCCCTGGCGGAGGTCGAGGATCTTCGCGGTGTCGTACTTGTACTGGAACGTCCCCGGCGGGCCGCGCGGGAACGGCTCCCAGTCGCGGGGCGTCGTCGTCCGCAGCTCGTGGAGGCGCTTCCCCTCCTTTGGCTGGAACGCGGGGAGGATGAGGTGCTCCTCGGTCAGCCAGATCATCGTCGCGTCGCGGATCGCCTGCTCGGTCGTCTCGTCGAGCGCGCCGGGCGACACCTGGCCTTGGACCCAGTCGACCATCGCGTCGAACGTCTTCTCGGCGTTCTCCTCGAGCATGACCAAGACGGCGAGGCGGATCGCGCTCCGGCGCAGCTGCTGGATCCCCGTGTCGCTGAGCCGGTAGTCGGCCGTGAGGCCCAGCAGCGCCTCCGCGTTGTCCGCGAGGTCCGTCAGCGGGAGAACGAACAGCGGTCCGGGAGGGTCGTCCTTGCTGACGAACCACAGCGAGAACTCGCGGCCGTTCGTCAGGAGGACGAGCGGCACCTTCGCCGCTTTCGCCTGCTCGGCGACCTTCCCGAGCTCCGTGACGTTCGCGGTCCGCTCGCGCACGTCGAGGAAGAGGCGGGCCTGACCGTCCGAATTGAACAGCGCGTAGTCGGTGTGACCCTCCCCGCCCGGCACCGGGAAGTCGAGGAAGACCTGCTTCTTGTCGTCGGGGTTCCACCCGAGCGCCACGAGGAACGGATTGACGATCCAATGGCGGATCTGGGGTTCGGTGACGTCCTCGACGTCCCGGAGGACCTCACCGGCCACCTGGCTGAAGTCTCCCAGACGTCGGCTGAGGTCGATCGCTTCCATTGCGGTCGTACGCACGCCGGGCCCTCCCCTTAAAACTGCCGTCACCGGCCCGAGGGGGCCCGCCGATATCGGGCGCCCTCGGCGTCGAGGAACGCCTCGACCGGCTCGAGCGGACGGTCGAGACCGGCGTACGGTGCGAGTCCGAGCCGGTCGGAGAGCAGCCACTCCACCTCGTAGGCGTAGAGCAGGTCGGAGCCGAACGTCTCGAGCAGTCGGGCGAGACGGACCGACCCTCGCGGGCTCAGCCGGAAGTATCGAGGAGGTCGCCCGATCGCCGCGAACAGTCGATCCGTGAGGTCCCGGTACACCCACCGTTTCGGCCCTCCCGCGGGCACGACGTGCCGCTCCGAGCCGTTCGCTTCGCGGCGAACGATCCGGGCGAGGTCCCGGACCGAGATCGGACTGACGTGGTAGTCACCGTCACCGAACATTGGGAACCGGTGATACCGAGCCATCGTGCGGAGCATCACGGTCAGCAACTTGTCCTGGGGTCCGAACAGCATCGTCGGACGGACGACCACGTACGGCAACGCGCTGTCGATCAGCGCCCGGTCGACGACTCGTTTCCAGACCA
Organism: Thermoplasmata archaeon; assembly: GCA_030039995.1. Taxonomy (GTDB): domain Archaea; phylum Thermoplasmatota; class Thermoplasmata; order Lutacidiplasmatales; family UBA184; genus Lutacidiplasma. The sequence continues at coordinate 5,625 of JASHUL010000261.1, read as the reverse complement.
GGTACGGCAACCGGGTCTCGAGCGCGACGGGCGCTTCCGGAACGCTGATCTGGACCCATCGGCGGACACCGACACTTTCGGACGCTCGGAGGGAGCGCAGCAGTCCCTCGGCGAGACGGCGGAATCGGCGCTCGGACCCGTTTCGGTACCAAGCGAGATTCACCACAGTATCGACCCCGTTCAGGAGGGGGTTCCAGTCATCGATCGTGGCGGCGTCCCCGGCGATCCATTCGACCCCGGCACGGGTTTCGGCCGGCACCGGATGGCGATGGAGCGAACGGATCGACCAGTCTTGTGCGAACTCCTCCAGCACCGCGCGTCCGACGAGGCCGCCGCAGCCTCCCACGACGAGGAGACGGGGCCGTTCCGCCCCGGTCATGCGGGAGTGCGAACCAGCGGGGGAGGCCCGGCGCGGCTTGGCGCGAGTCCGTCCGCACTCCCCGGAACGAACCAGCGGTCCCAGGCCCGCGCGACCGGCGCCTTGAGTTCGTCGACCTCGACGGGTCGTCCGAGTTCGCGGGCGACCGAGGTCATCACCGATCCGCTGAGGCCGCACGGGTGGAACTGCTCGAACGGCGCGAGGTCGACGTTCACGTTCAGCGCGAAGCCGTGGAGGGTGACCCAATGGTCGACCGCGATGCCGATCGACGCGATCTTCCGGCGCTCGTCCACCCAGACCCCGTGTTGACCACTCCGGTGCGCCGCCCGAATACCCAGCTCACCGACCGCGTCGACCACGATCGACTCGACGTCATGGACGAACCGACGAACGTCCCGCGCCCGCGGGTCCAAGTCGACGATCGGATACCCGACCAGCTGCCCCGGCCCGTGGTACGTCGCCCGGCCGCCGCGCTCGACCGCGACCACCGGGAGCCCGCTCGCCGCCGCGGCCCCGTCGTCCCCTTCCTTGCCGACCGTGACGACCGACGGGTGCTCGACGAGGATCAACGTGTCCGGGATGTCCCCGCGACGCCGCGCCTTCGCGAGCGCACGCATCTCCTCGAGAGCCGCGCGATAGTCCCGGCGGCCCCAGTCAACGAGGGCCGCCATCCGTCCTCCTCCGGGCCACGTGCATCGGCTCTCCGAGCCACAGGAGGGCGGCCTCTTGCAGGGCCTCGGAGAACGTCGGGTGCGGGTGGATCGTGAGCGCGATATCCCGGACCGTGGAACCCATCTCGATCGCGTGGGCAGCCTCGGCGATGTACTCGCCGACCCGCTCCCCCGCGGCGTGCACCCCGAGCACCGCGCCCGTTCGCTCGTCGCCGACGACCTTCACCCAACCTTGGGTGGCATGGCTCGCGTGCGCCCACCCGAGCGCCGCGTACGGGAATCGGGCCTCCCGGGCTGCATGTCCTCGCGCCTGGGCGTCCGCGGTCGACCAGCCGACGGTGGCCAGCTCGGGAGTCGTGAACACCACTCCGGGCATCGCCTGGTAATTGTATCTCGTGGGCAGTCCGGCGATCGCTTCCGCCGCGACGATCCCTTCGCGATACGCCTTGTGCGCGAGCATCGGGGGGCGAGCGACGTCTCCGACCGCGTAGATGTTCGGCTGGTTGGTCCGCATCCGGTCATCGACGCCGATGAACCCCGACTTCGGGTCGAAGGTCACTCCGGCGTCCTCGAGGCCGATCTCCCGCGACGCGGGTCGCTTTCCGATCGTGACGAACAGACGTTCGGCCTCGAGGAGCTTCGGGCCGTCCGGCGTCTCGACCGACATCGAGAGGCCGTTCGGTTCGCGGCGAAGCGCGGTCGCCTTCGAGCTCACGAAGACCTTGACGCCGAGGCGGTCGAGCGCCCGAGCGAGCTCTTGCACGAGATCCGGCTCGAACCCCGGTAGCAGCTGGGGCATCATCTCGACGACCGTGACGTCCACACCGAGCAGGGCGAGGAATTCGCCGAGTTCGCAGCCGCTGACCCCACCCCCGAGGATCAGCATCGACCGCGGGAGCGACTCGAGGTCCAAGAGCTCCCACGCGTTCACGACCTGACGACCGTCGGTCTCGAACCCGGGGAGCGAAATCGGTACGGCCCCGGTCGCGATGACCGCCTGGTCGAAGTCGATCCGCTCCCGCCCCCCGTCCGGTGCCGAGAACTCGGCGGACTTCGGACCCGTGAACCGACCTTCACCGATGAGCACGCTCGCCCCGGCGGCCTTGAGCAGTGTCGCCACGCCCTGGCGCTCTTTCACGACGACCTCCTGCTTGCGCCGCATCGCGGTCGCGAGGTCGAAGCGTACCTCGGGAGCGACGACCCCGATCTCCGGGCCTTCGGTGCGCACCGCGGCGAACGTCTGCGCGGCGTGGATCAAGGCCTTCGAGGGAATGCAACCCCGGTTCAGGCACTCGCCTCCGAGGTCGCGCCGTTCGACGAGGAGCACCTTCTTCCCGAGCTGGCCCGCGCGGATCGCGGCCATGTAACCGCCCGGACCGCCGCCCAGCACCAGCACCTCGGTCTTCCGTGCGTACGTTCCGGCCATCGTTCGCGCTCCGTGCCTCGTACCTACGGACCGCCGGAACGCGGGACCGCATAGACGTCTTCGGTCAGCGAACGCGCCGTGGGAGGCCCCGTGCCCTCGGCGACCTCGACCGCGGCCCGGACCTGGGCCTCGGCCTCCCGTCCGATCGTCTCGGCAGCGGCCCCGTCCAACAGCTCGTGCTCCCGCATCCAGAGCTCCAGCCGAGCGACGGGGTCGTGGGAGGCGGCCCGGACCGGCCAGTCGCCCGGTTGGTACCGAGTGGGGTCGTCGGAGCTCGAGTGCGGCGTGACGCGGTAGGTGACGAATTCGAGGAGGGTCGGTCCCGCGCCCGCGCGCGCCGCGCGCAACGCCGAGGCGAGCGCCGCGTAGGTGGCGATGTAGTCCGTACCGTCCACGCGCTCTCCGCGCAGACCGTACTCGGTGGCTTTGGCGGCGAAGGACGGGGCGGCCGTCTGGCGACTCGCGGGCACGGAGATCGCCCACTGGTTGTTCGCGCAGCAGAAGACCGCCGGCAGGCCGAGAACTCCGGCGAAGTTGAGGCCGGCATGAAAGTCGTTCGAGCTGGTCGCCCCGTCCCCGAAGAAGGCGACCGAGACCCCCGCGGCCTCTTTCCGTCGGAGCGCGTACGCGAGTCCGACCGCGTGCGAGATCTGCGTCCCGATCACGGAGGACATCGACACGTAGTGCACCTCCCGCGCCGTCGGGTGGCACGGCATGTTCCGGCCCCGGCCGGGGTCGCGATCGTCCGCGAAAAGGTGATGAGCGTAGGTCTCCAGCGCGTGGCCCCGCACGAGGGCCACGAGCTGCTCGCGCAAGCCGGGGAAGACCCAGTCGTCGGCGGTCGTCGCGAGCCCCGCGGCGACGTTCACGGCTTCTTGGCCGGTCGCGGCGCCGTAGAATCCGACTCGACCTTGCCGCTGCAGGGCCTGCATCCGGCTGTCGAGGGCGCGCCCCAGTCGCATCCAACGATACGCGGCCGTCACGTTCGCCCGCCATTCCTCGCCGAACACCGTAGCCGCCTCCTCTTCGGAGTGGGCGATCGGAGCGATCGACGAGCCTTGCGTCATCGCATCTCGGAGAACAACAGGTGGGGGTCCTCGAGGTACGACTTCACGGTCGCTAGGAACTGCGCGCCGACGATCCCGTCCAGCACGCGATGGTCGAGCGTGACCGAGAGGTTCATCAGGTCCGCCGGACCGACCGACCCGTCCGACCGATAGACCGGCCGCCGACGGATCTTGTGCACGCCGAGGATCCCGACCTCAGGATAGTTCAAGATCGGCGTCGCCAACACCCCGCCGAGCGCCCCGAGACTCGTGATCGTGAACGTGCTCCCCGTGAGCTCCGCCCGCGTCAACGTGCCGGCGCGACCGCGATCCGCGAGGTCCTGGACCTCCCGGGCGATCTCGTTCACGCTCTTTCCGTCGGCGTTGCGGACCACGGGCACGAGCAGTCCTTCCGGGGCCGCGGTCGCGATTCCGATGTGATAGGCCGACCGAACGACGAGCTCGTTCCGCACGTCGTCCATCGTCGCGTTCATCCGAGGATGCGCGCGGAGTCCGGCGACCACCCCCTTGACGATGAACGGCAGATAGCTCAGCCGAGTCCCCTGCTTTTCCACATGCTTCGCCATCCGGTCTCGAAGAAGGACGAGCTCGCTCACGTCGATTTCCTCGACGTACGTGAACGAGGCCGGACGATGCGTCGCCTCCGTCATGTGTTCGGCGATGACCCGTCGTATCCCTCGGATCGGGATCCGTTCCGCGACCTCCGAGTCCGGGACCGCTGGCCCCGGCGTCGCTTCGCGCTCCGCCGGAGCGGGAGCAGCTCGCGCGGCCGGCTCGCCCGCGGGTCCCACCGCCGGTGCCGGGGCGGACCCGACCGGGCTGGGGGCGGCGGGTCCCAGGTCGGACTCGACGATCCGGCCGTCGGGCCCACTCCCCCGGATCGTCGCCAGGTCGATCCCTCGCTCGTTGGCGAGACGTCGAAGGTACGGGGACGCGATAATCCGGCCGGCCGCCGGCGGTGACGCGGTGGGGGCCGGTGCGGGCTCTTTTGCGACGACGGCCGGAGGAGGCGCCACGGGTGTCGCGGCCGGGAGCGGGGGCGCGGAGGCGCCCGCCGGCCCGGTCTCGAGGGTCACGAGCAGGCCACCGACCTTCACCTTCTCTCCGACGGCCGCGTGGATTTTGAGGACCCGACCGCTCTTCGGCGAAGGGATCTCGACGTTCGCCTTATCGGTAAGAACGCTGACGAGCGGAGCGTCTTCGGCGATCGCGTCGCCTTCGCGGACGTGCCACTCCACGACCTCCCCTTCGGCGACGCCTTCCCCGATGTCGGGGAGCCGGAACTCGAACGCCACCGCCGTCCCTCAACTCGCGCGCACGGCGCCCCGCGCCGCGGCCGCGATCTTCTCGGCGTTCGGGAGATAGACGTTCTCGAGTGCGTACGGGAACGGGGTGTCGTATCCGGTCACCCTCGCGATCGGGGCCTTGAGCGAGTAGAACGCCTTTTCCGCCAGGATCGCCGCGACCTCCCCGCCGAACCCGCAGAACCGCGCGGCCTCGTGCACGATCACGGCGCGCCCGGTTTTCTCGACGGAGGCGACGAGCGCCGCCTCGTCGAGCGGCACGAGGGTACGGGGGTCGATCACTTCCGCGTGGATCCCTTCCGCCGCCAGCGCCTCGGCCGCCTCGACGGCGGGCGGGACCATCGCCCCGTACGCGAAGATCGAGACGTCGGTCCCCTCCCGGACCAGCCGAGCGTGACCGAAGGGGATCCGATGGTCGCCGTCCGGGACCTCCCCGGTGACGGAACGATAGATCCGCTTCGGTTCGAGAAAGATCACCGGGTCCTCGTCGTGGATCGCGCTCAGCAAGAGGCCCTTCGCATCGGCCGGCGTCGACGGGATCACGACCTTCAGGCCCGCGGTGTGGGCGAAGTACGCCTCCGTGCTTTGCGAGTGATAAAGACCGCCCTTGATCCCTCCGCCGTAAGGGGCGCGCACGACGACGTGGCAGGGGAACTGCCCGCCGGACCGGTATCGGAACTTCGCGAGCTCCGAAACGATCTGGTCGAACGCCGGATAGATGAAGTCGAGGAACTGAATCTCTGCGACCGGCTTGAGCCCGTAGAGGGCCATGCCGATC
>JASHUL010000260.1 GCA_030039995.1 Thermoplasmata archaeon | reverse complement strand
TGGGCGCCGCGGTTCATGTCCGTCCGCACGAACCCGGGCGCGACCGCGTTCACCCGGATCCGGGGCGCGAGCTCCAATGCGAGCGCCCGCGTCGCCTGCTCCACGCCGGCCTTCGCGGCCTGATAGGCGACCGCGCCGACCCCCGCGTGTCCCCCCATCACCGACGAGACCGTGACGACCGCCGGCCGCACGCTCTTGCGGAGGTACGGCAGCGCCGACTGGACGGTCCGGAACGTCCCCTCGAGGTCGGTCCGCAGCACGACGAGAAAGTCGTTCGGTCCGACCTCGGGGCTCGCGTCGCCGCGGTAAATGCCGGCCGTCGTGACGACGCCGTCGAGGTGTCCTTTCCAGTCCCCCGCGGCGCGCACGAAGCTCGCGACCGCCGCAAGGTCCGAGACGTCCCCGGCGACCACACGGGACTGGACGCCGAGCTTCGACAGCTCGGCGCGCACGGATTCCGCCCGCGCGGCGTTCGCCCGGTGGTGCACGACGACATCGGCCCCCGCTCGCGCCAATTCGAGCGCGATCGCCCGCCCGATCCCCCGAGAGGAGCCGGTCACGAGGACGACGTGGCCCGAGAGGTCGAACACGGCCGGTACGAGGTCGTCCCGAGGGGAAAACCCTGCTGCCCGGGCCGGCTCGGGCCGAGCGTCGACCCTAGATCGGGATGATCGAATGGGCCACGATGAGCGCGATGAACAGGATCGAGATCGTGTTCACGACCTTGATGAGCGGGTTGATCGCGGGACCGGCCGTGTCCTTCGTCGCGTCGCCGACGGTGTCCCCGACGACCGCCGCCTTGTGCGCGTCGGAGTGCTTGCCGCCGAAGTGGCCGCTCTCGATGTACTTCTTCCCGTTGTCCCAGGCCGCGCCGCCGGTCGTCATCGTGAGGGCGAGCGGGAATCCCGCGACGATGACCCCGAGGAGCAGGGCCGCGAGGGCCACCGGTCCGAGGAAGAACCCAACGGCGAGCGGCGTCGCGACCGCGATGATCGCGGGCACGGCCAGCTGCCGGATGGCGGTGACGGTCACGATGTCGACGCACCGGCCGTAATCGGCCTTCGCCTTGCCGTCGAGCAATCCCGCGATCTCCCGGAACTGTCGGCGGATCTCGAAGACCATGCGCTCGGCGGCGATCCCGACCGCGTTCATCAGGAACGAGGTGAAGAAGAACGGCAGGACCGCGCCGATCACCAGGCCGGCGACGACGAGGGGATTGCTCAGCACGAGCAGGTTCGTGAAGCTGCCCCAGGTGCGGCCCCAGTTCGAGGCGGCGGCGAAGGTGTAGGCGGCGAACAGCGCGAGCGCGGCGAGGACGGCGGACCCGATCGCGTATCCCTTCGTGATCGCCTTCGTTGTGTTGCCGACGGCGTCGAGAGGGTCGGTGATGGCGCGCGCCTCGGCCGGCAGGTTCGCCATCTCGGCGATGCCGCCGGCATTGTCGGTGATCGGTCCGAACGCATCGATCGAGATGATCATCCCCGTGACCGACAGCATGCTCGCGGCGGCGAGGCCGATGCCGTACAGCCCGCGGTAGGGGTCGATGTCCGAGGAGGTGACCCAGCCGGCCGCCGCGTAGGCGATCAGGATGCCGGCGACCACCACGATCCCGGGCATCCAGGCGGACTCGAGACCGACCGATAGGCCGCTGATGACCGTCGGGCCGGCGCCGGCTTGGGACGCCTCCGCGATCTTGTGGACCGGTGTGTAGCTCGCGCTCGTGTAGTAGTCGGTGATGACCACGATCAGGATCATGACGACGAGGCCGACCGCGGTCGCGACGAAGATGCCGAGGTTGCCGTTCATGAAGTAGTAGTCGAGCAGGTAGAGACCCACCAGCCCGACGGCGGTGGTCGCGCCCAGTCCTTGGTAGAGCGCCCCCATGATCGTGCCTTTCGCACCCATTCGGACGAAGAGGGTCCCGATGATCGTCGCGACGATCGCCCACGCGCAGACGAGCAGCGGGAAGATGACGGCGTTCGGGAACATCGCGAGGAGCACCGGGTCGACTGACGGTTTGCCGATCAGGTAGGCGAGCAGCATCGCGGCCATCGCGGTGACGACGTACGTCTCGAACAGGTCGGCCGCCATCCCCGCGCAGTCCCCGACGTTGTCCCCCACGTTGTCCGCGATCACTCCGGGGTTCCGCGGGTCGTCCTCGGGGATACCGGCTTCGACCTTCCCGACGAGGTCCGTCCCGACGTCGGCTCCCTTCGTGTAGATCCCGCCGCCGACCCGGGCGAACAGGCTCATCAACGAGGCTCCGAACAGGAGCCCGACCATGTCGAGAACGTTCCCGCCGAACGCCCAGTAGAATCCGACCAGTTCGAGCAACGCGAGTCCGGCGACGGAGAGACCGGTCACGCTGCCGCCTCGGAACGCGAAGCCCATGGTCGCCGCGAGGTTCCCACCCCGGGCGTGCGCGGCCGTCCGCACGTTCGCGCGGACGCTGACGAACATGCCGACCGCGCCCGCGAGAGCGCTCCCCGCGACGCCGAAGACGAAACCGACCGCGAGCCGAGCCCCGTCGCCGGTCACGCCGAAGGCGACCGCGATGACGACCGCGAGCACGATCGCGACGACGAAGACCACGGTGTACTCCCGTCGCAGGAACGCGTTGGCGCCCTCACGGATCGCGGCGGAGATCTCGCGCATGCGATCGTCGCCGTCGTTCTCGCGCAGCACGAGCGCGGTCTGTATCCCGGCGTACGCGAGCCCGAGGACCGCGGCGAGGAAGATCAGTAGCTCCATTTGGCCGAGGCTCAGATTCATCGATTCCCTCTCGAAATACGAGCGCGGCTGAACGGAGGGCTAAATAAAGCCTTGCGGGAGCCGGCGCGGCGCTCTCCCGGCCGGTCCGACACTACGCTTATACTCGCGGAGGTCGCAGTCGCCTTCGATGATCCCCGCGCCGGCCCCAGGAGACGCGAACGCCCGCCGGGCGCGGGTGACGTGCGCCGTCTGCGGACGGGCGATCGAGCTCGCTCGCCTGCGGGAGCACCTCCGGTCGGAGCACGGCTCGAACAGCGCCGACCTCGACACGATCTACCTCAACGCCCGTATCGAGGCGAAGCGGACCCGCCGCGCCCAGTCCCGCTAAGGGTCGAACTCGCGGCGCCGCACCCGGTCGAGCACGTACGCCGTGAACTCGGCCCGCGACTTCGACTCGCTCTCCTTGGCGCCACGGACCCGCACCGAAAGTGTCCCTTCGGCGAGCTCTTTGTCTCCGAGGACGAGCACGTACGGGATCCGGTCGACCTCGGCCGAACGGACCCGCTTCGCGATCGACTCCGTCGGCGGGGCGAGCTCGACCCGCACGCCGTCCTTCCCGAGCTCGTCCACGAGCCCTTGGGCGGCCGCGGCGTGCCGGTCGGCGATCGGCAAGACCCGGACCTGGACGGGCGCGATCCAGGGAGGGAACCGCCCCGCGCAGTGCTCGATCACGACGCCCAGGAACCGCTCCCAGCTGCCGAGGATGGTCCGGTGGATGACGACCGGCATGTGGAGCTGGCCGTCCGCCCCCTGGTACTCGAGGCCAAAGCGGGCCGGTAACTGGTAGTCGAGCTGGATCGTGCCGGTCTGCCACGGACGCCCGAGCGAGTCCCGGACGTGGATGTCGATCTTCGGCCCATAGAACGCGCCCTCGCCCGGCGAGACCCGGTAGGGCACCCCCGAGTCCTTCAGCACGCGCTCCAGCGTCGCCTCCGCCTTGTCCCAGACCGCGGCCTCGCCGAGGAACGACGCGGGACGCGTCGACAGCTCGTACGACCAGTCGAGTCGGAACGTCGTGAACGCGCGGCGGATCCAATCCATCAGCAATCGGATCTCGGGTTCGATCTGCTCCTCGGTCACGAACAGGTGGGCGTCATCCTGGACCAGCTCGCGGACCCGGGTCAGGCCGTGGAGCGTGCCGCTCGCCTCGAGCCGATGGAGGGGGGCGAACTCGGCGAGCCGCATCGGGAGCTCCCGATAGCTCCGAGAGCGCGAGCGGAAGATCAGCATCGAGCCGGGGCAGTTCATCGGCTTCCAGCCGAACGTCCGATCTTCGACCGTGGTGAGGAACATGTTCTCCCGATAGTGCTCCCAATGGCCGCTGGTCTCGTAGACCGATTGCGCGAACAACATGGGCGTGCGCACCTCGGCATACCCGGATTCCCGCAGGTGCTCGGTGACGAGCCGCTCGAGCTCGCGCACGAGGACCATCCCCTTCGGTAGCCAGAACGGGAACCCCGGGGCCTCGTCGACGAACATGAACAGCTCTTGCCGCGCGCCGATCGTGCGATGGTCCCGGGCCTCCGCTTCGGCTCGCAACTTGAGATAGCGCTCGAGCTCCGGACGCGTCGGGAATCCCACGCCGCGGACCCGCTGCAGCGGGCGCGACTCGTCGTCGCCGGCCGCGCCGACCGCGCCAAAACCGAGGATCTGGACGCCCTGGAGCCAGCCGGTGTCCGGGACGTGGGGACCTCGACAGAGGTCCACGAAGGTTCCGGTGGCGTAGACCGACACGGGCTCGCCCTCGGGAACCTCGGAGATGTA
>JASHUL010000259.1 GCA_030039995.1 Thermoplasmata archaeon | reverse complement strand
GGCGAGAGCGGCGCGGTCGGCGCGACCGTGCGCCAGCTGGCTTCCCGCCTCGAGGACCGGCCCGACCGGGTCGGGGCGGCGCTCGCCGACCTGCAGGAACGCGGGGACGTCCTGCGGCTCGGTCGCGGGCTCTACGTCCTCCGGGATTTCGAGCACCTCGACCCGCGGTCCGGCTTCGTCGACCCCGCGTCGTTCGTAGAGCGGTTCGCCCGGGAGAACGGGGTCTCGCTCGGGGCGTACTCGGGGCCGATCACGTTCCGCTCGAACGAGGCGGCGCCGGTCCACCGGTGGTGGCCGTACGTTCAAGGCTTCTCCGCCGAGTTCGTGCGGGGAGTGCTCGACTCGGCCGAGCTCGCGCCCGGCGCGCGGGTGCTGGACCCGTTCGCCGGCAGCGGTACGACCCTGGTCGAGGCGCGCCGCGCCGGGGCCCGCGCCGGCGGTACCGAGCTGCTCGCGCCCGCCGTCCTCGCCGCGCGGGTGAAGACGGAGTTCGAGCTTTCCGGCGCGGCGCTCCGTTCCGCGGCGCTCCGGACCGTGCGGCGGGCACGACGACGGTCGGAAGGTCGCCTTCCGTTCCTCCGGGAGACCCGTCGTCAGTTCGACGCGGACGCGTTGGTCGACCTGACGCGGCTCAGGGACGCGCTCCCGCCCGGGGGTCCCCCCGTCGCGGACGCCCTTCGCCTGGCGTTCGGCCGGATCCTCATCCCGTCGAGCCGGTTGCACCGCTCGCCGTGTCTCGGATACAACCGGCGCTACGAACGCGCGTCGACCCGTCCGTTCGAGCGGTTCGTCGCGGCGGTCGAGGAGATGGCGTCGGACCTGGACGCGCTGGCGGCCGAGCGAGACCACTGGGGACCCGCCGCGACGGTCGTCGCCGGGGACGCGCGGCACGTGGCGTGGCCGCGCGGCTCGGTGGCGCTCGCCGTCACGAGCCCGCCCTACGTCAACGGGCTCGACTACGTGATGAACTACAAGGTCGACCTCGCGTGGCTCGGGTACGCGAAGTCGTACGCGGACCTCGCCGCGCTGCGCAGCGCCGAGGTCGCGTGCGACAACCTTCCCCGGTCGGAGACCGCGGGGTACCTCGAGGTCCACGGGGCCGGCGACCCGTGGCTCGACGAGATCCTTCCGCGGATCCGGGAGAACGTCCGGCGCAAGCGCTCGTACCGCCGGGACGACGTCCACGCCGTGGTCCGGCGGTACTTCTCGGACCTCGCGCCGATCCTCGCCCGGGTCCGGGACGCGCTCGCCCCGGGGGGCCGGCTCGTCCTCGTCGTCGGCGACTCCCTGCTCGCGGGAGCGTACGTCCCCGGGGACCTCCTCACGGCCCGGCTCGGTGCCTCGCTGGGCCTCCGGATCGTCTCGGTGGACGTGGCTCGGACGCGACGCAGCGGCCAGCGCCGGTCGTTCCTCCTGCGGGAGTCGGTCGTGACGCTCGAGCGGCCACGGTTCGCGGACTGAATCCGCGTCGCTAGGTTCATCGCCCGACCCGTGCTCCGTCCCGGGATGTACTGTCCGGTCTGCGGGCGGGCGATGACCGGGCCGTCGAACCCGTCGGTCCCGTACCCGATGTACCTGTGTCCCCACCATGGGGTCGTGTACGATCGTCGGCGGGAGAGCTGGCACGGGCTCCCGGACCCTGAGACGAAGCTCTGCTGCCCGATCTGCGGTCGGTCGATGGAGTTCGAGCCGAAGGAGCCGCCGGTCCGGATCTTCTTCTGCTACCAGTGCGGCACGACGTTCGACCGGGAGCGCGGCACCTGGTACGGCCTCGCGTACCATCTCGTTCCGTGAGCGGGGCCCCCGCGATGCCGTTGGAGGCAAACGCTTACCTGCCCTCCGGTCCGGTCTCGGGGACGGAGGGGAGATGCCGCCCCGCGACTCAGAACCCCACTTCCTCGAGCCGTTGCTCGGGGTCGTGTTCGACCTCGACGGGACCCTGGTGCTGTCGCACCACGACTTCGGTCGCATGCGCGCCGAGGTCGTCCGCGTCGCGGAAAAGTACGGGGTCGTGCCGGGGCACCTCACCGTGAACGAGCCGATCCATCGTATCGTGGAGGCCGCCCGGCAGGAGCTCGCCGGCGGTGGTCCGGAAGGGAATCTCTACCGCTTCGAAGCCGAGTACCCGAAGCGGATCGACGCGATCGAGGCCGAGGCGCTTCCCCGGACCGTGGCGCGGCCGGGCGCGGAGCCGCTCCTGAAGGCGCTCAGCGAGCGCGGGTTCCGCCTCGGCGTCCTGACTCGGAGCTCCGAGTTCTTCGCCCGGGGAGCCCTCGCGCGCACGGGGCTCGGGCCGTACTTCCCGTACCTTCGCACCCGCAGCGCCCCCGGACCGCAGAAGCCGTCGCCCGAGGCGCTCCAGTTCCTCTTGCACGAGATGGGGATCCCCGACGAGCGGGCATTGTACGTCGGCGACCACCTAATCGACGCCGAGTGCGCGACGCGCGCCCGGGTACGGTTCTACGGGCTGCTGCCGGACGCGTCCGAGACCTCGGCGGATGGGCCGATGACCAGCGAGCGCTTCCTCGCGGCGGGCGCCGCCGCCGTGGCGCGCGACCTCCCGGAGCTGGCGCGCCAGCTCGATGTCGCGGGCCCCGCCCGCGCGACCCCGGCGAGCTAGAGGTACTCGGCGTAGGCGTGAATGACCGCGCGCTCCGCGGTCGCCCACGCCTCGGGGATCTGGTTCCAACCGTTCCGCTGGTCGCCGACGCAGTAGAGCCCCGGGATCGGCGCACCGGTCGCGTCGGCCACGGCCCGACAGTCCTCGTCCGTCACGACGTAGCCGTCCGCGTCGAACCGGCAGCCGAGCGTGCGGGGGAAGGCCGGGTGAAGGTCGTACCACGGGAGCGCGCTGAACCCACGGTCGTAGCTGCGGTGGCTGCCGTCCGCAAACCGGACCCCGAACCGCTTCTCCCGGATCTCGTCGAACCCGACGATTTCTCCCTCGAAGTGGCCGATACCGTGCTCCTGGAGCTGTTCGGTGAGCGCCCGCCGTTCCGCCTCGGGTGCGGTCCCGAGGA
>JASHUL010000024.1 GCA_030039995.1 Thermoplasmata archaeon | reverse complement strand
GCAGGAGTTCCCAGGTTCGAATCCTGGCCCCGGCACCTCCATCCGAGGCGGACCGCCGGGCGGGTACGGACGGAAAGCGGCCCCGCTCAGCGCAGGTGCGTTTCGAGGAACGGCCGAGCGATCGGGACCGTGAGGTCGCTCCGAGCGAAGGCGCCCAGATGTCCCACGCCCGGGATCCGTACGAGGCGCGCGCCGGGGATGTGCGCGATCGTCTCCTCGGTGACCCGGTCGCGGTCCTCCTTTTCGCCCGAGAGCACGAGCAACGGCGCGCGAAAGCGGGAGAGCGCGCTCTTCGGACCGTGCCAGCCCATCCAAGCGATCCCAGTGCGGGCGTAGGCCAGGGGGTCGCCGCGGCGGACGTTCGCGTCCACGGCGGGAGGAAGGCGGTCGCCCTCCGCCGCCATTCGGCGGTCGACTTCGGCCGAGACTCCCCCGGTCTCGAGCGCCTCCCGGATCTCCGCCTCCACGTCGGGCGGCGGCAGGTCGCTGAGGTCGCGCCACCGTATCGCCCCCGTGCCGATGAGGCAGCGCAACCGCTCGGGATGGGCGGCGCCGAAGGCGATCCCGACCATCATCCCGTTCGAGTAACCCCACATGCCGGCGGATTCCGCCCGGACCTGGTCGAGGACGGCGGCCAGGTCGTCCACGAACCGCTCCATTCGATACGCCTCGATCTCCTCGGGCCGGTCGCTCCGGCCGCGGCCTCGCTGGTCGATCAGGATCTTTCGATACCCCGGCAAACGCTCCAGGTAACCGGCGTCGCGCCAGATCTCGTGGTCGCCGCCGGCCCCCGTGTGGAACACCAGCGCGGGCCCGTCCCCCACGACCTCGTAGTGGATCCGAACTCCCGCGTTGGTCAACGTCGGCATCTCGGACCCCGAGCCGTTCCCGGGATTTCAACCGGTGTTCACCGTCGGTCCCGCCGACCGGGACGCCCGACAAGTGCCACCCGACGAGGGGTCGGGGGGGTACGCTACGAGCGAGCGTTCCCTAGACTTTCTCGTCGGGAAGAGGTCCATAACGTGCGTCACCCGACAGGGGTCGCGAACGTCGGGACGTACTCGGGCGAGAGGCGCCCGACGATCGGGATCGGGTGCCCGCACGCCCGGCACCGGTTCTGGGGGTCGAGGTTCCATCCTTGGATCGTGAATCCGTAGCGGCGCACCGCGACGGCACCGCACGCCGGGCAGTACGTGTGCTCGAGCGGGTGGCCCCAGACGTTCCCCAGGTAGGCGTACTCGAGCCCTTCCTCCTTCAGGACGCCGTGCAATCGCTCGAGCGTCTTGATCGGGGTGACCGGGAGGTCCATCATCTTGTAGTCCGGGTGCCACCGGAGCAGGTGGAACGGGGTCGCCGGTCCGAGTTCGTCGACGACGAAGCGAGCCAGTTTCCGCGTCGCGTCGGCGGAGTCCCCAACCTCGGGGACGATCAGGTCCGTGACCTCGACGTGGACCCCCCGTTCCTGGAGGGCGCGCATCGTGGAGAGGATCGGTTCGGGTCCCTTGGCCGTGATGTACTTGCGCATGAAGCCGGGCTCGCCGCTCCCCTTGAAGTCGACGCTGACCGCGTCGAGGTTCGGGCCGAGCACGTCGACCGCTTCGGGCGTCATGTATCCGTTCGTCACGAAGTTGGTGAAGAGGCCCGCCCGATGGGCCTCGCGCGCGATGTCGAGGGCGTACTCGAGGAAGATCGTCGGCTCGTTGTAGGTGAACGTGATCCCGTCGCACCCGTAGCGCCGCGCTCCCGTGACGGCCGCCGCCGGCGACAACGGCCGACCGGCCACTTCGTGCTCCTGCGAGATCTCCGCGTTCTGGCAGTAGAGGCAGCGCCAGTTGCATCCGACCGTGCCGATGGAGTAGACCCGGGAGCCCGGACGGAAGTGGGAGAGGGGCTTCTTCTCGACCGGGTCGACCTGCACGGCCGCCGCCCGGCCGTAGGAGAGGAGGACCAGCCGCCCGCCTTCGTTCTTGCGAACGAAGCAGAAGCCGTGCGAACCGGGAGGTATCGTGCAATACCGGGCGCAGGCCGTGCAACGAACCTTGGCCGCCTCTAGCGGTTCGTAGAGCGTGGCCGGATGGCCCAGCGCGGCGGACATCGGTCTCCCCTCCTCTAGGGCGTCGTGGGGCGATGAAGTCTGGCCCTCCGCCCGTCGTTCGGGCCGAAGGTTCATCTTCCCGCCGGCGTCCCCTCCATCGATGACGGAGCGGGCCCCGCCCGTGCCAGCGGACGCGGCGGCCGACGAGGTCGAGCGTGCGGTGGCCGATCGGCTCGCCCCGAGTCCGGACTTTCTTTCCCGGGTCGCGGCCGTTCGAGCCGAGCTCGTTCGCCGGGTCGAAGCGGAGGCGGGCGCGCGGTCGAGCCCGCTCGTGCGTGCCCTGGTCGCCGGCAGCGCCGCGCGCGGCACGTTCCTCGCCGACCGACTGGACATCGACCTGTTCCTCCTGTTCCCTCCGGACCTACCGCGCGAGCGGTTGCGCGAGGAGGGGCTCGCGCTCGGCCGCGCGGTGCTGTCGAGACCGGAGACCCGCTACGCCGAGCATCCGTACCTCCGGGGCGAGTTCGAGGGGTTCCGGGTCGACGCCGTCCCCGGGTTCGCCGTGGACGATCCGTCGCGGCCTCTGTCGCCCGTCGACCGGACCCCATTCCACCAGGAGTACCTGGCGGCGCGAGAGACGCCCGACCTGGTGACGCAAGTGCGGCTCACCAAGCAGTTCTTCCGGACGCTCGGAGTCTACGGCTCGGAGGCGAAGACCGAGGGGTTCTCCGGCTACCTGACGGAGCTGCTCGTGCTCCGGTTCGGTTCGCTGCGCGCCCTCCTCGCGGCGGCGCGGAGCTGGCGGCTGCCCGTCCGTCTCGCGGAGCCCGGTCGTGAACCTCCGCGGCTCCCTCCGGACGTCGCGTTGATCCTCGCCGATCCGGTCGACCCTCACCGGAACGTTGCGAGCGCACTGTCGCGTCGCAACCTCGCCCTGGTGATCCTCGCCGCCGCCGCGTACCTCGGACGGCCGGAGATCCGCTGGTTCGAGCCGCGCCCGACGCCGGCCTTCTCCCGGGCGGAGGCCCTTGCTCGCGTGGAAGAACGCGCGAGCCACGTCGCGGTCCTCGCGCTCCCGCGTCCCGACCTCGTCGACGACACGCTGTACCCCCAGGTGCGCAAGGCGGAGCGGGCGGTCGCCGAAGAGATCGCCCGGTCGGGATTCGAGGTGATCGGGTCGTCGAGCGCGGTCGGTTCGGACCGGGTGCTCGTGCTCGTCGAGGTCGCGCACGCCCGCCGCTCGGCGGTACGGTCGCACGACGGTCCGCCGCCCGGCCTTGACCGCGTGGGCCACTTTCTGGGGAAGTGGACGGGACCGGAGGCGCCCGTGCTGCAGGGACCGTACGTCCGCTCCGACGGGAACCTCGCGGTCGAGGCGCGCCGCCCCGACCGCGAACTCGAGGCCGTGGTACGTTCGATCCTTCCTCGGCTCGCGCTCGGGAAGGACCTCACGCCCGCGGACCCGACGCGGGCGGAGATCCGCCCGCTCTCGGGAGCGCCCGAGTCGCCCGCGCTCTCGGAGGCGTTGCGAGAGCTCTTGGGAAAGCGCCTCCCGTGGCTCGACCGAGCTCAGTGACCGAACGGCACCAGGTCCAACAGTAGGAACCAGAGCGCGAGCCAGCCGAAGAACTCCATCGCGAGCAGCCCGGCCCAGTCGCCTTTCGTGTAGAGGTCGGAACGGGTCCGCACCCGCTGGAGGATGAACGGACTCGCGATCACGACCGCGATCCCGATCGCGAGCGGGACCCAGACGGTCAGTCCCGTGAGCGACAGGGCCCACGAGAGCAGACCGACCCCGAGCGTGATGATCCCGATGACGAGCAGCCCTCCGCCGAGCTCGAACTCCTTGGTCGCGAACCCGTCCTCGTCGAACGGGGGGAACTCGAACGCCTGCTCCTCCTCTTCCTCGAGCTTCCGGCGCGCCTTCTTCGCCAAGGTCACCCCTCCCGGGATCGGCGAGCGCTGCGGTAGAGCTCCTCGGCGTGGTAGGAGCTACGGACGAGCGGCCCGGCCTCGACACCGGAGAATCCCGCCGCCCGGGCGACCTTCTTCCAGCGGTCGAACTCCTCGGGAGGGACGTACCGTTCGACCGGAACGTGGGTCGCGCTCGGCCGGAGGTACTGACCGAGCGTGAGGAGGTCGACTCCGACCTCCCGTAGGTCGGCGAGCGCCCGATCGAGCTCCTCGTCGCGTTCCCCGAGTCCCAGCATGATCGAGCTCTTCGTCACGAGGGACGGACCGCCCAACTCGCGCATCCGCTCGAGGACCGACAAGGAGCGTTCGTAGCTCGCCCTCCGGTCGCGCACCCGAGGGGAGATCGACCGGACGGTCTCGAGGTTGTGGGCGAGCACGTCCGGCGGCTCGCGGAGGAGCGCGGAGAGCGCCGCGTCCTGTCCTCCCAGGTCGCCGACCAGGAGCTCGATCAGGGTCGTCGGCGCCGCCGACCGGATCGCCGCGACGGTCGACGCCATCGCCCCGGCCCCTCCGTCCGCGAGGTCGTCCCGACACACCTGGGTCAGCACGACGTAGCGCAGACCCCAGCCTCGCACGGCCTCCGCGACCCGGCCCGGCTCGCTCGCGTCGACGATTCCGTTAGGCCAGTGGGTCGTCACGGCGCAAAAGCCGCACCGTCGCGTGCAGTCCGTGCCGAGGAGCATCAAGGTCGCGGTACCGGCCGACCAGCACTCCGGTAGGTTCGGGCAGCGGGCTTCGCGGCAGACCGTCTCCAGGCGAAGCCGACCGAGCAGGTCCCGTACTTCGGGGTACTGCGCCCCCTGCGGGGGTCGCGTCCGAATCCAGGCCGGGAGACGTGGGACCGACGGCGAGGTGCCGGTCGGAACGACGCCGCTCGCCACGGAATTCCGACCCGGACGCTCGTTTTAGGGTTTGCGAGCGCGCGCCCCGCCCGTGCGTTCTTCCAGGAGCGTCGTGAGGAGGCTGGCGGGGAGCTCGTCCATGCCGACCTGGCTCGACTCGCCCGAAGCGCCGGTCTCGAGCGTCACGAGCCCTTCTCGTTCCAGCTCCTTCAGGGTCCGCCAGAACGTCGTACGGCTCATCGGGGGCGCTCCGAGCTCCTCGACGAGCGCGGCGTGCGTCGATCGGAGCTTCTGGCTCGGGACCGCCGCGCCGCGCCGCTTGAGCGAGCGGGAGATCGCCAGCAGCACGCCGAGCTGGTTCACCGAGAGCGCTTCGAGGTGGGACTCACTGACCGTCGGGAGCAGGGACCCCTTCGCTCGGCGCACGTGCTCGGCGACGATTGCCTCCGACCCCGCGTCTTCGGCGGCGTGGGCGGCCCCATTGAGGATCTCGAGCGCGAACCGGGCGTCGCCGCTCGGCGCCGCGACGCGGGCGACCTGGTCGAGCACCTCCCGGTCGAAACTCCCCGGTCGGAGCGCGAGGCGGGCCCGCTCCTCGAGGATGTCGACCAGCGCGGCCCGGTCGTACGGCTCGAGCGCGATCCGGTGCGTGACCCCGAAGCTCGACCGGCTGGGCGCGTCCAGGTACGGGAAGAGGTCTTCCGCCGCCACGAGGACGAGCGAGATCGAGCCGAGCTCGACCTCCCTCGAGCGGGAGAGCAGGTAGACGAGCTTGGTCTCGCCTTTCACGAGCGCTGCCGCCTCGTCAAGCAGGATCACGAGATGCTGCGGGACCCGGCGGATCCCCTGTTCGAAGACGTCGAGCATCTCCGACAGGCTGTACCCCCGGTCGGGGAGCGAGACCTTCACGAGGTGCAGAAGGTCGAGCATGACGGTGCGGTCGCTCGCGCGTCGCCAACAGTTGACGTAGGCGACCCGGACCGGCAGGTCGTGGAACCGGCCCGCCCGCTCGAGGTCCGCGCCCAACCGGCGGACTAAGGCGGTCTTCCCGCTCCCGACACCACCCGTGACGAGGCAGTGGAACGGCAGTCCCTTCGCGAGCCCCTCGCGGAACCGCTTGGTGAGCAACCCCAGCTCGGTCTCGCGATGGACGAGCCGAGGGGGGAGATACGACGGGTCGAGGGTCTCCTCCTTGACCAGGATCCGTGCCGGGGCGCTCATCGAGGACTCGGGGCACCGGCCTCGGCAATATCACGTTCGCCGTCGCGACGACCGGGCGCCCGTGCGCCGGGGCCGTGGCGGCAGGTGAGGCGTGAGTTCCTCGAGCACGCGGGCGAGGAGCGCCGCGGGGGCTCGCGAAGCGTCCACGACGATCCACCGAGGTGGATGCGCCATGCGGCGGTACGCGCGGTCGACGCGGCGGAGGATCGCGCGACGTTCGAGCGGCGCTCGCGAGGAGGAACGACCCCCGAGTCGACGGAGGGCGAGCGACGGCTCGATCGCGAGGAAGACGACGCGATCGGGCACGGTCGTCGCGGTCGATTGGAGTCGGGCGAGCCGGCGAGCCATCGTCGCCGGGAGGGCGCTCCCCTGATAGGCCAGGGTCGAGTAGAACGACCGGTCGGAGACGACCACGTCGTGGGTCCGAAGGTCCCGCTCGAGCTCCCGATGGGCGAGGATCCGATCGAGCGTGAAGTAGACCCCGGCGGTCCACGGGTCGCGGGGACTCGTCGCCTGGGCCAGTGCCCCGAGGGTACGGTCGTGCGGCTCTCGACGCGCCGCAACGGACCAACCTCGCTTCCGTAGCGACGCCGCCAGTGAGCGCGTCAGGCGCGACTTCCCGGACCCGTCGATCCCCTCCACGACGACGTAGACGCCCCGGCGGGGAGGACGGCGTTTCATGGTGCGGTCGGGCCCCGGCCCTCGAGCTTCACGCGATAGACCTGCTCCACGGACCGAAGGAACGGGACGGAAAGCCGTTCCTCGGCCCCCGTCCCCGCGGCGGCGATCGCCTCGGCACGGCGGGGCACCGTGGCGAGGTCGAGCACGGCGCCGGGCCGGCGGGGGTCGTCGAGGAAGTCGGTCTCCAGGAACCAGGGCCCGGGGTCGTGCTCCACTTGTCGGACCAGCTCCCGCTTCGCCAGGTACGAGGGGACGACCCCGTCGGTCTCGGACGCCGGGACCCTCGAGCGTGCGAAGTGCTTGACGACCCGGCCGGGCTCGACCCCGGACTCGCGAGCCCGGGCCGCGAGCTCGCGGAACCCGGTCGGGTCGAGGTCCGCCGAGTGGACCACGATCGGACAGTCCGCGTCGTGCGCGACCGCGAAGGCGTACCGGAATGTCTCCTCGATGAGAGGGGCAACCTCCGGGGGTACCGGAAAGTGCGCGCGACCGACCTCGCCGAGGGCGACCGCGCGACGTTCCCGTACCCAACGACCGGCGAGGTCGAGGGCGGCCCGATGGGCATCGACCGCCGCGGACGGCCCCACCGCCGCGACGGCCGCGACCAGGTCGATCGGGTACGGGGCGAGGACTACGAACACCCCGAGCCCCGTCTCGCCGCGCACCCGCTCGGCAAGCCGTTCGGTCGTCTCGAACTGGGCCCGATAGTCCTCCAGCGTCCGCGGAGGGTCGGGCGTGTAGCTCTGCGTGGTCAGGAACAGGTGAGTGCCTCCCGCCCGCGCGAATCGCCGGGCCGCGTCGACCCCCTCGCCCGAGGGCGAGAGATGGCAGTGATGGTCCACGACCGGGAGGCCGCGCGGCAGGGGCACGCGGAGGTCCCGGGCCCCGGCTCAGCGCAGGAGACCCGCGCCCTGGAGCTCCTTCGTGATCTTCTTGACCGCGACCTCGACGTCCGACGGCTTACGCGCGCCGGTGCAGACCAGCTTGCCGCTGCCGAACAGCAGCACGACGACCTTCGGGTCGTCGATGCGGCAGACCAACCCCGGGAACTGTTCGGGCTCGTACTCGACCCGGTCGAGGCCGAGCGTCACCGCGATCGCGTTGAGGTTGATCTCGCTCTCGAGGTCCGAGCTCGCGACGATGTTCTGGACCTCGATCTTCGGCTTCATGTTGATCTTCTGGCCGCCTTTCTTGATCTGCGCGGCGACGGTGTGGATCGACTCTTCGACCTCGTGCATGCTCTTCGCGCCGGTGCAGACGACCTTTCCGGATCGGAACAGGAGGATCGCGGTCTTCGGCTGCTTCAAGCGGTAGATCAGTCCGGGGAACTGTTCGGGCTCGTACTCGGCCCCGTCCAGACCGAGGGCGATCGACTGAAGGTCGAGCTCGTCCCCGAGGGAGGTCGATGCGACAACGTTCTCGATCCGTATCTTGACCAAAGGAATCCCCGGCGCGGGACTATTTAAATTGGTATTTAAATGATGCGCCGGCGATTTCGCCCGACTCGCCCTCGAAGGCCGCGGTGGTCGAACGCGGGCGGTCCGGTCACGCGTCGGGCACGCGCCGGACCCGCGCGAACCAGAGACCCGAGAAAAGGACGCCCGCGGACGCGGCCGCGCCGGTGAGCCCGACGAGGAGCGCGGTTTCCGGACGGGAGACCACGAGCGCGAGGAGGACCGAGGCCCCGAGGACGGGGAGAGCGACCGCGAGCCACCGCAAGGTGACCCCGACGTCGCTGTAGCGAGGGACCGCTCGGGGCGCGCCGATGGGCTCGCTCACGGCGCGGCGGGTGGCGGACTACCCTCCGCCGCGGGGACGCTCGCGGGCGTCGGCACCGCCTCCGGGCCGGTCATCTTGAACACGGAGTACCGGTGGCAGATCGGGCAGCGCATGTACCGAGAGTTGCCGAGCCGGATCGCCGTCACCGACGCGCCGGGGATGAACTCGTAGTCGAACGAACTTCCGCACTTCGGGCACAGCAACCGACGGCGGCGGGTTAACGGCACGTCCGCGCGAGCGGGGCGACCCAGATAGCCTCAGCGACCGCGCGGCGCCCTCATCCCTGTCGGCGGCTCGCGTCCGCGTCGCCCCCGCGGCCCCGCGACGGGTCGGGGGCGAACGCCGGTCCCCCGGACTCGTCCTCGGAGGGAAGTCCGAAGAAGTTCCGGAGCACGCGCCGGGTGAATCCCCAGAGAATGTGGCCCTCGAAGACGGTGGCCGGGACCTCGACGAGGCCGAGGCCGGTCTCTCGGTGCACTCGCCGGGTCTCGGTCAGCGCGGACCTCGGAAGCCAGAATACGTGCGCGACCTCGTCCTCGCTCAGCACGGTCGGCGGGTTCGTATCGGCTCCGAGCGCCGCCGCGAAGACGCCCACGCGGACCCCGAACCGGACCGCGTGCTCCGTGCTCACGTATCGGGGCGGAGCCCGGAGGTCCGATTCCGTCAGCCCGACCTCCTCCTCGAGTTCGCGCAACGCGGTCGCGAGCAGCGAGCCGTCCGAGTCCTCGACGCGGCCCCCCGGAAATGCGACCTGCCCCGAAGCGGGGTCGGTGGGCCGTTCCGTCCGCTCGATCAGGAGGGTCTCGACGTCGCTCGCACCGTCCCGCAGCACGATCGTGACCGCGGCACCCGCGGTCGCCACGGGCGGCGCGACCTCAGGAAAGCGGGCGAGGAGTTCGGCCGTCGTCGCGGACGCCGAGTCGGCGGGTCCCGCCGGGCCGGGCGGCACGGCTACGCCTGCCAGTCGTACGCGACCTTCTCGCGCACTGCGGTACGGTCGGAAGGGTGTTCGGACCGCGGGTCGAGCTGTTTCTCGAGCAGCGCGAGCCGGACCCGAAGGTCGCGAAGGTCCTTCTCGAGCTGGGCCAGTCGCGCCGCCATCTCGGCGGGGTCGTCCGTCGCCATCGCTCCGGAATCGTCGGAGAGCTTGATAAGCGCGCGCCCGAGCGCCCTACGTCCCCGCGGCCGCCCCGGTCCGAGCGGCCTCGGCGGCGCGAACGAAACCGGCGATCGCTTCCGTCGTCTCGTTCGGCCGTTCGAGCGGCACCATGTGGCCGGTCTCGGCGAGGATGCGGATCTGGGCTCCGGGGATCGACTGACGAAGGATCCGGCCGTGCGAGGCATCGACGACCTGGTCGTCCATCGCTTGGACGATGAGCGTGGGAACCTTGAGGCCGGGGACCCGGGCCTTCTCGTCGAACTTCGACATCGCGTCGCTCCATCGGGTAGCCGGCCCGAGGTCCTGACGTTGGACGGCCGCGCGCACTTGGTCCGCAAAGTCGAGGTGCGCCTCGATCCAGTCCGGATAGTAGAGGTCCTTGAGAATGCGCAACCCGAACGCGTCCGGTCCCTCTCGTTGGTACGTCTCCGTCCACCGCTGCGCGACCGACCGCGTATGCGCGTCGGTGTACGCCGACCCCGAGATCATCACGAGACCGCGAACGCGTTCCGGATGGTCGAGCGCGAATCGTAGCGCGAGGAGCGCACCGCCGGAGTGACCGACGACGTACGCCCCGTCGACCTCCTTCCGGTCGAGGAGGCCCAAGAGGTCCGCCTCGAGCTCGGGGAATCCGTAGGTCGCGTCCGGCGGGGCGGCACTTCGGCCGTGGCCTCTCAGGTCGGGCGCGATCACCCGGAACTCCCGCGCCAAGGCAGGGAGCACGTCCCGCCAGACGGTGTGGCTCAGACCGACGCCGTGCAAGAGCAGTACGACCGGTCCGTGTCCCTCGTCGCGGCTGTGGAGTCCGAGGCTCGAAGGCACCCCGTCCGTCACGGCGCATCGACCCGCGTGCGGTATTTACCTCCGGCTGGGCCGACGGTCCGCGAGCGCGAGAGGTAAATACCGGGCCCGGGGTGAACCGGTCTCGATGACGCGCGGAGTGATGCTGATGAGCGGGGGCATCGACTCGCCCGTCGCGATCCATCTGATGCTCCGCCAGGGGTACGAGATGGTCGCCGTGCACATGGACAATCGGCCGTTCACGGACGACTCTCCGCTCGAGAAGGTGGTCGACCACCTCGGTCTTCTCCGCGCGCGGTACGGCCAGCCGATCCCGCTCTACGTCGTGCCGCACGGCTCCACCCAGACGACGTTGATGCGGACCACGGACCGGCACGTCGGCTGCGTCCTCTGCCGGCGGTTCATGTGGCGGTCGGCGGAGCGGATCGCGGAACGCGAGGGCGCCTCGTTCCTGGTCACGGGAGAAGCACTCGGCCAAGTGGCGTCGCAGACGCTGTCGAACATGCACAGCGCGACCGCGTCCGTGCGGCTCCCGATCGTCCGCCCTCTGATCGGCTTCGACAAGCAGGAGATCGAGGCGGTCGCGAAGGAGCTCGGGACGTACGGGATCTCGACCCGGCCCGGTGTCTGCTGTCAGGCGGTCCCCGACAAGCCCGCCACCCGCTCGAACTTGGTCCAGATCCTCCGCGAGGAGGAGCTCCTGGACGTCGACCAGATCATCGATGACTGCGTTCGAAAGTCGGTGATCTTGTAGGGCCCGCGCGGGGCGGGCGCCCCTCAGTGGGAGAAAGGGTTTCGGCCGACGCTCGACCGCCTCGGTTCAGAGGTACTGCTTGTCGTTGTAGCAGTAGTAGCGGCCGTACTGGGGGACGTACGTCCCCGGCTGGCCGCACGTCGGGCAGAACGGAACCGCGGCCGCCGGGGCCGCCTGAGGCGGGGCCGGTGCGGGGGCCGGAGCCGGCGCCGCTTGGGGCGGAGGCGCCCCGTAGGCCGGCGGCGCACCGTAGGCGGGCGGGGGCTGCTGGCCGCCCATTCGAGCGCGCTCCGCGTTGATCAGCGGGTCGTACTTCAGATAGGCGATCAGGAGGATGATGCCGAGGATGATCCCGAAGATGAACCCAAGGATCATCCACAGCAACGTCTGGGACTTCGCCGCCTCGTACTGGTGGGCGTTCACCTTCGCCTCGATGGACTTCGTCTGAGTCCACACGAGGAACAGGAACGCACCGGCAATCGCAAGGTAGATCGCCGGGACGAGCGCCGCCGCGACCGCGCTGCCGCAGTACGCGTCGTAGAGGAGCGTGGAGCAGACCGACGAGAGATAGGCGATGTACGCGATGTAGATGATGCCGCCGATCAGCAAGAGGATCCCGAAGATCAGCGCGAGGATCCGAGCGATGTGGAGCATCGACTTGATCGTGTTCGCTTCGGGCGGTTCCTGGTAGTATGGTTGAGTCACGTTCGCCACCCTTGGTTGGTTGGCCGCGGACGGGCCACCCCGGTACATAAACCTACCTGAAATCGCAGCTCCGGCGGAGCTGGGTCGGTCCCGGAAGCGACGCGCCGAGGCGCACCCGAAACCTTCTGGGGGCGCGGAAACTCCCGGGTCGGTCCCCATGTACCGTCGGCTTCGGCTCTGCTCGAACAACGGAGGGTACGAGGCGATCCCCGACCCGCCACTTCGTCTCGACCTTCGCGTCGCGAGGTCGGTGCTCGAGCGCGAGGGGATCGCCGTCGTGGACGCTCGCGTGATGCTGATCGCGGCGACGGACCCCGAAGTGACGATCAGCCAGTCGGGGCGCCTACTGTTCAAGACGCGCGACCCGGCGGCGGCCGAGCGCGCCTTCGGCCAGCTCCAGCGGTGGCTCGACCTGCCCGGCCGCGAGCCCGACGAACGGATCCCGCGGCGCGGCGGCATAGCCTAAAGTCCGCCGCCGGTCTGGATTGTCCGGGAGGGACCGATGCGCGAGGCGTGGGTCATCGGAGCCGCTTCGAACCGGTTCGGTAAGATGCCCGAGACCGGCCGCGAAGCGGCCACCCGGGTCGCCCTCGAGGCGATCCGCCAGTCCGGACTCGAGCCGAAAGACATCGGCTACACGTTCGTCTCGAACTGCTTCGGTCTCACCGAAAAGCAGGGGCACGTCGGGCCGCTGATCAACGGTGGGCTGGGGATCCCCGAGGTGCCGTCCTGCACGATCGAGTCGGCGTGTTCTTCCTCGAGCGCGGCCCTGCACGAAGCGTTCGTGCACGTCGCGGGGGGGTTCACGGACGCCGCGCTCGTGGTCGGGGTCGAGAAGCTCTCGCACCTCGATACCTTGACGGCGACCAGCTACTTCGCCGAAGCCGCCGACTACGCGTTCGAGACGAAGAACGGCGCCACGTTCCCCGGCCTCTATGCGACGCTGGCGAACGCGTACCAGAAGGCGTACCCGATGGCTCCCGAGGTCCTCGGTTCCGTCGCGATCAAGAACCACGCGAACGCCGCGCGAAACCCCCACGCCCAGTTCCAGAAGGAGATCTCGATGGACACCTACCTCCGTTCCCCGATGATCGCGTCGCCGCTGCGACTCTACGATTGCTGTCCGTTCTCCGACGGGGCGGCCGCGGTCGTCGTGGCGGCGAAGGAGTTCGTGCGGCATCCCGTGACCGAGCCGCTCGTCATCCGGGCGTCGGCCCGGTCGGGGTCGATCACCGAGATGCAGGACCGGCCCGACCTCCTCGGGCTCCCGGCGACCCGGACCGCGGCGGAGAAGGCGTTCCGTCAGGCCGGCATGGAGCCGAAGGAGATCGACTTCCTCGAGGTCCACGACTGCTTCACGATCGCCGAGCTGTTCGCGCTCGAAGACCTCGGCTTCCTTCCCCGGGGGACGGCGGGGCGGGCCGAGGTCGAAGGGGTGACCGCGCGCGACGGGAAGCTGCCGGTCAACCCGTCGGGCGGCCTCAAGGCGAAGGGACACCCGGTCAGCGCCACCGGCGCGAGCCAGGTCGTCGAGATCTTCGAGCAGTTCAACGGGCTCGCGAAGGGACGCGAGGTCCCTCGAACCGAAACCGCGCTCGCGCACAACGTCGGCGCGACCGGGGGTTCCTGCTCGGTCCACATCTTCTCCCGGCGCTGAGGTCGGATGTCCGCGACCGACCCGCTTCCGTCCGCTCCGCATACGGTGCAGGAGTTCGTCCACGGCTACGAGGAGGAGCACCGCCTGCGCGGGTTCCGGTGCCCGAACTGCGGGCTCACGACCGCGACGTGGGCGCTCGCCTGTCCCCACTGCGGCAAGGCCGACCTCGAAGAAGCGACGCTTTCCGACCGCGGGGCCGTGGTCGCGTTCACCGTGCTGAGCGTACCGGGCGACGAGTTCCTGAACGACGCCCCGTACGCGTACGTCGTGGTGGAGCTCGATGGGGGCGGCCGGATCACGGGTTGGATGCCGTCCGTGAAATCCGAGTCCGACCTTACGATCGGGACCCGGGTGCGCTTCTCGCCCAGCTACAAGCCCGGAGTGCAGTTTGTAAAGGACGAGGGGGATGCCCCGGCCCGGTGAGCGGAGCGACGATGTCGACCCCTCTCGGCGACCACGTCTGGCTCAAGAAATATCCGGCCGGCGTCCCGCCGACCGTAGAGATACCGAACCTCCTGGTGACGGAACTGGTGCAGCGGACGGTCGAACGCTGGGGCGACCGGCCGGCGATGCTCTACTACGGCGCGAAATGGACCTACCGGAGGTTCTGGGCGGAGAGCGAGCGGTTCGCGGCGGCGATGCGCCGCGACGGGATCGGTCCGGGCGACCGGGTGGCGCTCTACCTGCCGAACACCCCGCTCTATCCGATCGCGCTCTTCGCGGCCCTGCGCCTCGGTGCGATCGTCGTGCAGGTCAGCCCCCTCTATCTCGGGCAGGACCTCGCCCGGATCCTCAAGGATTCGGGTCCGAAGGCGCTGGTCACTCTCGAGATCCTGGCCCCGAACGTCGCGAAGATCCGGGCCGACTATCCGATCCCCGTCGTCTACGTCGCGCGGCTTCGGGAGTTCTACCCGTGGTACAAGCGCCCGTTCGTCAACTCCGTGCTCCGCAAGCGCCAGATGCCGACCGAGTTCCCGACCGACACCTGGGTCCACCCGTACTCCGCGGCCGCGCGAACCCAGGGCCCGGTCGACCTCTTCCGGGCGGACCCGGCGCAGACGGTCGCGATCTATCAGTATACCGGCGGGACGACCGGACTTCCGAAAGCCGCGATGCTCACGCACCGCAACCTGGTCGCGAACGTTACTCAGAGCAACACCTGGAACACCAGCCGCGTTCCGGGTCACGAGGTGGTGCTCGCCGCGATCCCGTTCTTCCACATCTACGGCCTCACGGTGGCCCTCTTGATGGGATTCGCGGACGGCGCCGCCGTCGTGATCCAGAACCGGCCGGACATCCCCGAGCTGCTGGGCCTGATCGACCGGTACCAGCCGACGCAGTTCCCGGGCGTGCCCGCGCTCTACAACGGGTTCATCCACCAACCGGACATCGCGCGCCACCGGATCCACTCGATCAAGTACTGCCTGTCGGGCTCCGCCCCCCTTCCGCTCGAAGTGGCGAAGACCTTCGAGTCGCTGACGGGGGGGAACGTCGTCGAGGGGTACGGTCTCAGTGAGACCTCGCCCGCGACCCACGTGAACCCGCTCGTCGGGGAACGGCGCCCGGGGTCGATCGGCCTGCCGCTGCCGAACACCGAGGAGCGGATCGTCGACCTCGAGACGGGGACGCGCGAGCTCGGCGTCGGGGAGGTCGGGGAGCTCTCGGTGCGGGGACCGCAGGTCATGCTCGGCTACTTCGGCCATCCGGAGGAGACCGCGGCGGTGCTGAAGGACGGGTGGTTCCGCACCGGCGACGTCGCGAAGATCGACGCGGACGGGTACGCCTACATCGTCGACCGGAAGAAGGACATGGTCAACGTCGGCGGGATGAAGGTCTACCCGCGCGAGGTGGAGGAAGTGCTGTTCCAGCATCCCGCGGTCGCCGACGCCGCGGCGATCGGCGTGCCCGACCCCGAGCACGGCGAGGTGATCAAGGCGTTCGTCGTCCGGAAGCCGGGAGCGACCGTCACCGAGGCCGACCTGATCGCGTTCGTCCGGGAGCGCATCGCGCACTACAAGGCACCCCGGACGATCGAGTTCCGGGACGCCCTGCCGCGCAGCGGCGTCCAGAAGGTCCTTCGTCGCGTGCTGCGCGACGCCCCCGCGGACGCCGCGGCGGGTGCGCCGCCCTCGGCTACAACCCCCGCGAAATGACGTCCCGCGAGATCACGAGCCGCTGGATCTCGTTCGTTCCCTCGAAGATCTCGCTGATGCGGGCGTCCCGGTACGCGCGCTCGATCGGGGTCCCCCGGATGTAGCCGAGCCCCCCGTGGATCTGCAGCGCCTCGTCGATCACCTCGGACGCCCACTCGGACGCGAGGCACTTGACGATCGCCGCCTCGCGGGTCTTCTCGGCCCGCTCGAGGCGCGTCCACTTCTTCGGGTCGGTGCCGAGGCGGTCCTGCCGGTCCGCCGCGTGGTAGACCAGGTAGCGGAGCGCATGCGCGCGCATCGCCATGTCGGCGAGCTTGAACTGGATCACCTCGTACTCGCTGATCGGGAGTCCGAACTGGGTGCGGTTCTTCGAGAACTCGAGGGCCTGCCGGGTCGCCTCCTCGATGCCGCCCAGGCTCGCCGCCCCGAGCGAGACCCGACCGACGTCGAGCGCGGTCATCGCGACGTGGAACCCCTTGCCGACCTCGCCGACCACGCATTCGGGTCCGACCGCCACGTGGTCGAGGATCAGCTCCGCGGTCGAGGTACCGTGCAGGCCCATCTTCTTCTCGCACCGCCCGACCTTGAACCCCGGGAGCTTCGTGTCGACCAGGAAGGCGGTGACGCCCCCGTTGGGACCGAGCTTCGTGTCGTTGCCGGCCATCACGATGACCGTATCGGCCTCCCGGCCGTTCGAGACGTAGATCTTGTTGCCGGTGAGGACCCAAGCGTCCCCGGATCGTTCGGCGACGGTGTGCACTGCACCGGAGTCGCTGCCCGAACCGGGTTCGGTCAGGCTGAAGGCGAGCAGCTTCTCGCCCTTGGCGGCCGGCACGAGCCATCGCCGCTTCTGCTCCTCGGTACCGTAGTAGAGCAGCGGGGTCGTCCCGAGCGAGGTGTGCGCCCCGACGATCGTCCCGTGCGACGCGTCCACCCGCCCGAGCTCCTCGAGAAAGATGCAGTAACCGACCTTTCCGAGCCCGAGCCCCCCGTACTCCTCGGGGATCGGCACCCCGAAGTACCCTTCGGCCTGCATCTTCGAGACCGAGGCGCGAGGGAACTCCTCGGACTCGTCCATCTGCGGCACGATGGGGGCGACCTCCTTCTGGAGAAACTCCCGCACCGCGGTCCGGAACGCCTCCTGGTCGGCCGTGAACGAGAACTCGATCGTCATCGTCACTTCCCCTGGAACTTCGGGGGGCGTCGTTCGACGAACGCCGCGATCCCTTCGCCGAGGTCCTCGGAGCTCATCACCTCGCTCTCGAACAGTCGGGTCTCGTTCTCGATCCCGTGCGCAAGGGAAAGCTCCATTCCCTCGACGATCGAGCGCTTCGCCGCCTGCACGGCCTTCGGTGCTCGCTGAGCGATCGTGTGGGCGAGGTCGCGGGCGGCCCGAAGCTCCTGGCCGGCGGGGACGGTCTTGTTGACGAGTCCGATCCGCAGGGCCTCCGCCGCCGAGATCATCGCTCCGGTGAAAATCAGTTCCTTCGCCTTCGCGACCCCGACCAGTCGCGGCAGGCGTTGGGTTCCCCCGTACGCGGGGATGAGTCCGAGTGTCACCTCGGGGGCGCCGAGCTTGGCGGACTCTCCGGCGAGCCGGAGGTCGCAGGCGAGCGCGAGCTCGAGGCCGCCGCCCAGCGCGAGGCCGTTGATCGCGGCGATGACCGGGGCGCGGAGCGCCGCGAGGCGGGCGTAGACCGCGAGGCCCCGGCGCGCCACCTCGGGCGCGGACGCGAGGTCGATCGTCGCCATCTCCTTGACGTCGGCCCCGGCGCTGAAGTACTGGCCCTCTCCGGTCACGACGACGGCGCGGACCTTCGGGTCGGACTCGAGCTCGGCCAGACGGCCGTCGAGGTCGGCGAGGAGCCGCGAGCCGAGCGCGTTCACCGGCGGGTGGTTCAAGACCAGGATCTCGACACCGTCGTCCTCGCTTTTCCTTCCGACCTGCGTCCCGTCGGCCATCCCGGACCCTCGGGAGGCCGAGGGAGGGGGGACCTCATAACGCATCCGAGGTCGGGGTGCGGGCCCCGCGCCGACCGTTCGGTCTTGTAGTCGTCGACCGTGTCCGGCGCGTGGTTACGCTCCGGATCGTTCAATCGATCGCCGCCCCGCCCGGCTTCGTGGTAGATTGGTGGCTCGACTACACTCCCGACGACCCCCAGCTCACTCCCGGCGTGGTTACCCGGAAGGTCGAGCGGCTCGACGATCGGCGCGTCCACTTGCGGACCACGTCCGAGTTCGGGGGCCGCGAGCGTACGACCGACGGTGTCGTCACGCGAACGGGGCCCGCGAGCTGGGAGATGGAGGGGCGCGTCCTCTCCCGCGAGAAGGTCGTTTCCTCCATGCGCTCGAAGTACGTGGTCGAGCCCGAGGTCGCGGGCAGCCGGGTCGTCGCCG
>JASHUL010000258.1 GCA_030039995.1 Thermoplasmata archaeon | reverse complement strand
GCTGGCGGAGGCGATCGTGAGCGAAAGAACGAAGCTGAGCAACGTCCCGATGTTCGAGAGGGTCACCCGGAGGCCCGAGATCTCCCCGAAGGTCCGGGGGGTGGCCTGGCTCATCACTGCCGTGTTGTTCGCCGGATAGAACATTCCACTCCCGACGCCGGTGACGAGCGAAATGATCGGAATCCAACCGAGCCAGGAGGTCACGGTCAGCTGGGCGTAGGCCAGCACGGCCACCGCCATCAACGCGATCCCCGCGGTGGCGAGAGTGCGAGCCCCCCGCCGGTCGACCCGCGTCCCCATCCACGGTCCGACCATCGCGCCGAGCAAGTACCCCGGCACGAGGAGCAGGGAGGCGTCCAGCGGGGTCAGCCCGCGCAGCCCCTGCAGGTACATCGTGAGCAGGAAGATCACCGAAAGGTAGCCGAGCGCCTGGAAGAGGCCGGCGAGCAGGGAGAAGCCCAGCAGCCGGTTCTTCAGCGCCCGTAGCTCCAACATCGGGGCGGGCAACCGGAGCTCGACCCACGCGAAGAGCGGCGCGAGCAGGAAGCCGATCACGAGGTACGCGACGTTGAGCGCGCTCACTCCGAAGACGGCGATCTCGATCAGCCCGTAGCAGATCAGCGCCAACATCGCGGAGAAGATCGCGAATCCCGCGTAATCGAACGCTACCCGCTGCGGGGTGCTCTTGGGGAGCGAACGGAGGCCGAGCGCGACGGCGGCGACCCCGATCGGGATGTTGATGAAGAAGATGTACCGCCACCCGAGCTCGGTCGTAATGACCCCGCCGAGCAGGATGCCGAGGATCGCTCCGACGCTCCATCCGAAGACGAGGTAGCCGAACGCCCGGCCCCGCCGCTCCGGGGGGAACGCGGACGCGATGAGCGCCCCCGAGTTCGCGAAGACGAGCGCGCCTCCCACGGCCTGCACGGCGCGCGCGACGATGAGCGTCTCCGCACCGGGGGCGAACCCCGAGGCGGCGGAGCCGATCGTAAAGATCGCGAAACCGAGGTTGTAGACGCCCGCGCGGCCGAACATGTCCCCGAGCCGGCCGGCCTGGGTCGTAAGCGCCGCGGTGATGAGGAGGTAGATCAGGATCGTCCAGATGATTGAAGACAACGGCGCGCTCAAATCCCGCGCCATCGTCGGCAGCGCCAGGATCACGATCGTGCTGTCCACGGCGACCATGAGGGTCCCGATGGTCGTGAGCAGCAGCACGGCGGACTCGGCCGTGGGCGAGCCCGATGCGGTCGGGGAGGCGGCTGGAACGACGGACGACATGGCGGAGGCCCTTCGCGGTCGAACGATATCGACCGACGGGCGGATTTAGGCGTTTGCGCACCCGGACGCCACTCGACGTACCGTCCGTGACGTCACGCTCTTATCGGGGACCGCGCGTGGGAGGCGGCCCATGGTCAGCAAGCACGAACAACACGTTCGGCCCGGCTTGCTCTCCGATTTCATCCTCGGCAGTCAGGACGGCCTGGTCAACGTCCTCGGGATCCTGCTCGGGCTCTCGGCCGCCACCAACGACACGACGATCATCCTGATCGGCGCGCTCGCCGCGCTCGGCGCCGAGTCGGTCTCGATGGGTGCGGTGGCCTACACGTCCACCCTCGCCCGGCGCCGCGTCTACGAAGCCGAGCGAACGCGCGAGCTCGCCGAGATGCGGGACCTTCCCGACATCGAGCGCGAGGAGGTCCGCACGATCTTCCGTAACTGGGGATTCGAGGGCGACGAGCTCGAGGAGCTCGTCCGGAAGATCGAGACGAAGCCGAAGGCGATGCTCGAATTGATGATGGCCTTCGAGCTCAACCTGTCGACCGTCTCCGAGGCCCAGCCGCTCCGCAGCGGGCTCGTGGTGCTCGCGTCGACCGTCATCGGCTCGGCGATCCCGATCGTGCCGTTCCTCCTGCCGGGTCTCTCGATCGAGACGTCGGCGATCGCGTCCATCGCGCTGAGCGGCGCGGCGCTGTTCGGGATCGGTTGGTACGAGGCGGCCGTGACGATCGGACCGTTCTGGAAGAGCGGGCTGCGGATGCTGCTGATCGGCCTCGCCGCGGGGTTCGCGGGCTACCTGATCGGACACTTCGCCCACGTCTACTGACGCGGGCGGATCGGACCGGCTAGCTCGGCCGGGAGAATCGGCCGCGCACCGGCGGGCTCACCGAGCGGCTCCACGGGAGCCGCCACCGGCGGGGTCGCTGGACCTCGTGGCGGCGGCAGGCGGCGCACCAGACGACGACCTCGCTCGCCGACGCGAGCTCGGGCGTCGAGACGTGCTCGGTCTCGGGGTGGCCGCAGTCGGTCGTCACGCACGGATGGCCGATCGAGGGGTCGTCGCGGGGCATGAGATATAATCCATGCGTAGCCATGCGTATTAAAACTGCCGATTTTGGTCGGCGGGCGCCGACGTCGCCGCCGAGGATCGCGTTACTTCGCGAGATGGCGCAGCTCTTTCGCGACCCGCGCCTGCTTCTCGCGGTCGGTCAGCTCGCGCATGTGGACCGTGACGGAGATCGTACCGTTGAGCTCCACGCTCTCGTGGATCAGCGGAAGCCGAAGCTCGAGATGGTCGAGTCGGATGTCCATCTGTCCGTGACGGTCGGCGATCGCCTGGACCAGGTCCTGGAACAGGTTCGAATCTGGGTTCATTGCGGAGGCCGCGGACGCCATGATGACCGGTAGGCGTTCCCGAGATACGAACCTATCGCTGGCGTCGGCGCCGGGCGACGGCGCTACTTGCCAAGCCCAGCCCGATGCCGCAGGGCGTGGTAGAAGCCCCCGAAGCTCGTCGCGGTGGGCGTCCGGAGTCCCTGGAGCCGGAGCTGTTCGCGGACCTCCTTCGCCCCCTGGCGAAGGTCGAGAATCTTCGCGGTGTCGTACTTGTACTGGAACGTACCGGGCGGGCCGCGCGGGAACGGCTCCCAATCCCGCGGGGTGGTCGTGCGCAGCTCGTGGAGCCGCTTCCCCTCCTTCGGCTGGAACGCGGGGAGGATGAGGTG
>JASHUL010000257.1 GCA_030039995.1 Thermoplasmata archaeon | reverse complement strand
TGCTCGCGAACTCCGAATCGGCGGGCGAGCGCTCGCGCAGAGCGCAGCTCGCGGTCGTGCCGCTGACCGTACCGGACCGTCAACGCGTACACCGGCGGGCCTTCGTGAGCCGCGAGCGCGAGGCAGGTCGCCGAGTCCATGCCCCCCGAGAGCAGAACAACGGTCCCCCGGCGTCCGCGCGTGGCCCTCATGCGATCGTGCCGGCGATCCCCACGACCGCCGCGGCGATGACCACGGCCGACAGCATCCCAAGGAAGTTCGTGCTCCCTTTGGTCAGATAGCCCCGGTTCTCGAGGGTCTCTCCGAGAACGGAGTCGACCTGGCACCCGAGGAACCCCGCCGCGGTGACGGTCCCGAGGAACAGCGCGACGTTGGGAATCGGGGTGCCGAACAACCGGAACAGTCCGAGACCGACGGCCGCGGTCACCACCGCTCCCACGAACCCCCAGCCCTCCCCCGCCGCCGATACCCCGCCGTTCGTTCCCGGCGGAACCGATCGGCCGGTGAGGATGCTGCGCGCCTGGCCCGCGAGGACCCCGAGTTCGCTCGCGAACGTGTCGGCCGCGCCGAACGCAAGGGCGCTGGCGTAGAGGATCGTGAGCTCGGGCATCGAGATGAGCGGCGGCGAGAGGCCGCCGCCCACCGCGAGGGCGGTGGGAAGGACGATGTGGGCGACCACGTTCGAGACGCCCCGTTCGCCCGCGGTCCCTTCCTGGACGTGCTTCTCGCGCTTCTCCTCGATCCGGAACCGTGTCGCCAGCACGCTGCCGACGACGAACAGGATGAGGAGGGCCAGGTACGGATAGCCCACCAGCACGACGATCGCGGCGCCGAACGCCGCCGCGACGATTCCGGCGAGCGGCGTGAGGGCGCGCGCCGCGACGGCCGCCACCGCGAGCGCGACGGTGATGACCACGCCCCACGCGGCGTCGAGCGTCCCGAGAACCACGAACGAACCCGGGTCGGCAGTTGGTCGAGGGTTTAACTCCTTCCTCGGCGGCGGACGAGCCGTCAGCCGCGCGCCAGCACGCGCAGTACGGCGTTCTCGAAGCTACCCGCGACGATCTCGGCCCGGGGGCCGTCCTGGGCAGCCTCCCGCGCCGAATCGGAGTCCGGGTTCCTCGATGGGACGAGCGCCGTGAGCAGCCCGAGCCGCTGCCCCGCTTCCACATCCAAGCCGCGGTCCCCTACGATCGCGCTCGACGACATCTCGAGGTTCCAGTCCTTCTGCGCGTCCTCGAACAGCTGGGTCCCCGGTTTTCGGCACGCGCAGTGTCGTTCGGGGGCGTGGGGGCAATAGTAGAACGCGTCCACTTCGGTCCCCTCGCGGCGAAGTCGCTCGTTCAACCGACGGTGGATCCGCTCCACGTCCTCGCGAGTGTACAGCCCCCGTTCGATCCCGGATTGGTTCGTCACGCAGATCACGAGGTATCCGTGTCGGCGAGCGAGCGCCACCCCGTCCGCCACTCCCCGGAACAGCTCGAGCCGTTCCGCATCCTTGAGGTAGTGCAGATCCGGATTCAAGGTCCCGTCCCGGTCGGTAAACAGGGCTCGACGCCGCACCTTCGCCCGGCCGGGTTCGGCGGCTCGTACCGACACAGATCGCCCTAGGTCGGAGAACGATATGGGCTGGGCGGTGGTCGGTCGGTGAGATGGAGGCCGATCGACGTTCCTCGGGGTCACTCTCCCGCGACCGCGAGGAACGGCGTTCGTTCGACGTGCTCGACCGAGCGTTCGGTCGGGCGTGCGGCACGCTGAAAAGACTCGACGGTCCCGTGCGACTGCTGTTCTCGGGGGGCGTCGACTCGGGCCTGCTGGCGTGGGAGTGGAGGGAACAGCCGCAGCTGGGTCTCGTGACCGTCGCTGCCCACGGCGGCCCGGACCTGGAGGCTGCGCGGAGTGCCGCCTCACGGCTGCGAGCCCCCTGGGCCGGCTTCGAGGTCGAGGAGGGAGAGGTCGGGCGGATGGCTGACGACGTCGCCGGGGAGTTCGGGCCTCTCCAACGAACTTCCCGAGACGTACTGGTCGCCCTTGGTCTCGCGCTCGCACGTTGTGGCCCGGGCCGCGTGTTGTGCGGACAGGGTGCGGACGAACTGTTCCTGGGGTACGCCCACTTTCGGGGTCTTGATGCCCTCGAGGCAGAGCGACGCGCGGGTCGAGATCTCGCGACGCTCCGAGAGGTCGAGTGGCCCAGGGCTCGACGGCTCGCGGAAACGATGGGCGTCTCGCTGTCGGCGCCGTATCTCGCGGCCGACTTCGTCACCGCCGCCCTCGGGATCCCGATCGAAGAACGGACTCCCCGGGCCCGGCCGAAGGGGTTGTTCCGCGACTGGGCGATGCACCGGGGGTTGCCGGCGGAGATCGCGGAGCGTCCGAAACGAGCGCTCCAGTTCGGTTCCGGCGTCGCCCGGGTCTTGCGGCGACGCACGCCGCACGCGGGTCCGGTACGGTCCGCCTGACGGCAGATTCGCTCGACCGAGGGCAGGACTATATATCCGGGTCCGGGTCCCCGCGCGTGGCGGACGACTCATCGGACCTCTTCTGTCCCCTCGAGTTCCGGTACGGGCGACCGGCGGTCCGCGACCTGTTTTCCCGAGGGCAACGGCTGGAGCGAGCCCTGAAGGTCGAGGCCGCACTCGCCGCGACCGAGGCGGAGCTCGGGATGATCCCGAGGGAGGCCGCCGAATCGATCGGACGCGTCGCGGACCTCGCGCACGTCCCCGTCGCAAAGGTGGACGCGCTCGAAGAGAGCCTGCGGCACGACGTCATGGCGATGACCCGCGCGCTCGCCGAGGCGGCGGGAGACTCCGGCCGATGGGTCCATTATGGTGCGACGAGCGCGGACATCACCGACACGGCGCTCGCGCTAGAGCTCCGGGAAAGCGCGAAGGTCCTTCGTTCCGACCTCACCGACCTCGCTCGGGCGCTCGCCCGGCTCGCCCGGACCCACCGAGCGACTCCCGAGATCGGTCGAACCCACGGCCAGCACGCGATCCCGATCAGCTTCGGGTTCAAGATGGCGGTCGCCGCGGCCGAGGTCGTCCGGCACCGTCAGCGGCTGGACGAGCTCTTGCCCCGTCTCGCGGTCGGTAAGATGGCGGGCGCGGTCGGCAC
>JASHUL010000256.1 GCA_030039995.1 Thermoplasmata archaeon | reverse complement strand
GCGGCGGCTCGATCGACCGACGGGAGCTTTTGGTGCCCGCCGGAACGCTCGTGCGCACTGCGCTCCGGTCGCTCGGCCAAGCCCCCGAAGGGGCCGCGGTGCTGATGGACGAGACCCCGATACCGCTGGACACGCCGATCGACCGGCCGATGCGGCTTACCGTCGTATCGACGTTCTCCGGGGGATGATCGCCGGCGTGCGCCACCGCCGCTCGGCGGGGAAGGGTTAAGGTTCGGTACTTCGTCTTAGTACCTTCGGATAGCCCGTGCCTACTAGCTGCCCCATCTGCGAGCAACCGATACCGTCGACCGTCGGCCACTGCTCGGTCTGCGGCTTTCCGACGGCGCTCGCGATCGAGGGCCTCCGGTCGCTCGGCCCCGACGGCTCGTCGATCTCCGACCTCGACCCCGAGCCGGGGGTCGCGGTCGCCGGGCCGACGGGCCCGGTCGCTTCCGCGCCGCTGTCGCCCGAAGCCGAGCTGTGCGCTTCGATCAGCCGCGACATTCGAGGGAAGCTCGACTATGTTCGCGAACTCGGGCGCGGCGCTCCGGACGTGACGAGCGAGATGTGCCAGGCCGCGATCAGCGAGGCCGAGGGCCGCGTCACCGAGGCGCTCGACGTCCTCCGCCGCGCGCAGCGGAGCCTCGACCGACAGACCGACGAACTGCTCCAGCGCCGCTTCGGCTCGCTCGAGGCGCGGGAGGCGGCGCTACGCGAGTCCGGAGTTCGGTTCGCGGTCGGCGGCGACATGAACCGGCTGAAGGCGTCGATGGAGGGCGACCAGCGGGAAGTCGCGAGCGGCCTCCTGGTCGAGACCGAACGACGGATGACGCAGTTCGAGTCCGATTGGCGGGGCCTCCAGGGCCTCCTGCGCCAGATCGACGCGCTCCGAAAGGAGGCGGCCGACCTCGGGATCCCCCTCGGCGAGATCGCGGGCGAGGTCGCCGAGATCCGCGATCAGCTGCGCGAGCCCGACATCACCGAGGAAGCGCTCGACAACGTCGCGCAGTCGGCCGCCCAGACACTCATGCTCCTCCACGAGGCGATCCCGACTTCGCTCCAGGAGGAGCTCGGTCGTCACGAGGTCGTGCTCGACCGGTACCCCGACGACCACGTCCCGAGCGCCACCGCGCGCCGGCTCCACGCCGAGGCGGCGCGGCACCTGAAGAAGGGGCGCCTCACCGATGCGGTCCAGAGCGTGCGGGAGCTTCGGCGCGAGATCGAACGGCTCGAACAGTCGCGGGAGCTGGCGGACGTCGCGGTCGGCGCGGCACCGGTCGGAGAGGCTCCGCCCGTCGTCGAGACCGAGGCGGAGACCCTCGACCGGTTGCTGAAGAAGGCGCGCAGCCTCGCCGGCCGGGTCCGCACGCTGCCGCCGGAAAGCGAGCTCGCGCAGGAGGCGGCGGCCCAGATCCGCGAGGTGACGGACCTCCTGCGGAACCGCGAGCTTCGCGGCGCCGACCAGGCGCTCGCCCGTCTCATGCGGATGCTCGCCGAGGAGCCCGAGGCGAGCTAGTCGATGCCGCAGGTACCCCCGGTCTCCGTCGCCGAACTTCGCTCCCGGCTCGAGCGGATCTCCGCCCAGGCCCACACGCTCGAGCTCGAGGGGCTCCCGTTCCCGACCGAGCAGATCCGCGAGTCGTTCGAACAGGCGGTCCAGGCGGGTACAATCGAGAAGGCCGCGCTGGTGATCAAGGGTGCGGAAAGCCTCCTCGCGAAGGTCCTCCAGGACTGGACGTGGGTCCGCGAGCTCCTGCGACGCGCGGACGAGCTCCGGGCGATCGCCGCGACGCTCGGCGTCGACCTCCAGCACCTCGACGCGCGCGTCGGCAATCCCCGGGTCCGGCTGCAGACCGACCCGTTGAGTTCCGGCTCGATGGAGAAGGCGGCCGCCAGCGCCTCGCTCGCGCTCGCGGTGCTGAACGACACGATCCCGAAGTTCTGCGTCCAGGAAGCGCAGAACCTCGGCGAGTCGATCCGCCGCGCCCGCGACCGGGGCGAGGAGGTCCGCGAGGCGTCCCGTTCTTTCACGCAGCTGCTCCAGGCGATCCAGGACCAGAACCTCGCGCTCTCGGCCCAGCGGCTGGTCGAGGCCCGGCGCGCGGTGTCGCGGATCCCGCGAGCCCCCGCCCTGCCGGCCCTGAGCCCCCACGAGGAGGAGGAGATCCTGCTCGAAGCCCGCAACCTCGCCCGCCGCGTGCAGCGGATCAAGGGAAAGGCCCGAGACGCGCACAGCGCGGCCCGGTTGATGGCCCAGGTTCGCGCGGCGCTCAGCGACGAGCGTCGGTACGGTACTCCGGAGGAAGAGATCGAGGCGCTCTGGCTCGAGGTCGACCGGATCACGCGCGAGCGGCGGCTCGCGGCGGAGGCCGCCGAGCCACTCCTCCCCCCGCGACGAACCGCCGTCGCCGCGGACGGCGAGCCGAACGGGATCCCCGAGGACGACCCGTTCGACCCTCCCGAGGACGAGGAGGACGAAGCGGAGCCGACGTCCGACGACGAGCGGGCGCCCCCCGCCGCGTTCCTGCCGTACAACCCGTACGTACCACCGGACCAGCCGGCGGCCGCCGTGCCCGACAACGACCCGAACTCGGCCGCCAACCGGGCCCGCGCTCGGGCCTCCCGGTCTCGACCGTAAGCCTATAATACCTATCGCAAGTCGTTTATACCACTTGTCGCGAGTCGGCGGCCGACCGGCAGCGCGCGAGGTCGGCACGGTGAAGGCGGTAACGCCCGCCGGACATCTCACGGTCCGAGCGTTCGGACCGGACGTGGTTCCCGAGGGGACGCTCGTCACGGACGCCCGCGGGGCGCTGCGCGGCCGTGTCGTCCGTGTCTTCGGACCGGTCGCGCGTCCGTACCTCACCGTCCGTCCGGTCCGGCCCCCGACGCCGTCCGAGGGGCTCGCCCTGGTGGACGCAACGCTCGTGCGCGAGTAAGGAGATCCGATCCGATGGAGGAGAAGGAGGCGGTGCCAGCGCCGGAGAAGTCGCTGCCCCGTGCGGAGGACGTCGCCGTGGCGACCCGCTGCACGAGCTGCGGGTCGACGCACCTCACCCGCGACTACGAGCGCGGCGAACTCGTCTGCGACGAGTGCGGTCTGGTCCTGGAAGAGTCGATGATCGACCAGGGGCCGGACTGGCGGGCGTTCGACGCCGAGCAGGGCGAAAAGCGGGCCCGGACGGGTGCGCCCACGACGCTCACGATCCACGACAAGGGGCTCTCCACGGAGATCGGCTGGAAGAATCGGGACCCGTACGGCAAATCGATCCCGACGCGCAACCGCGCGCAGCTCTACCGGCTGCGAAAGTGGCAGCGGCGGATCCGGGTGTCGAACGCGACAGAACGAAACCTCGCCTTCGCGCTGGCCGAGCTCGACCGGATCGCCGCGGGGATGGCGCTCCCCCGGAACGTCCGGGAGACCGCCGCGATGATCTACCGGAAGGCGGTCAACCGCAACCTGATTCGCGGCCGGTCGATCGAAGGCGTGGTCGCCGCGTCGCTCTACGGCAGCTGCCGGCAGTGCAACGTCCCACGGACGCTCGACGAGATCGCCTCGAAGTCCCGCATCGGTCGCAAGGAGATCGGGCGGACGTACCGGTTCATGACCCGCGAGCTGCACCTCAAGCTGATGCCGACCCGGCCGCAGGACTACATCCAGCGGTTCTGCTCGGAGCTGAAGCTGAAGGGCGAGATCCAGACCCGCGCGAACGAGATCCTGAAGGAAGCGACCGAGCGGGAGCTGACGAGCGGACGCGGCCCCACCGGCGTGGCGGCCGCCGCGATCTACATCGCGAGCGTGCAGTGCGGCGAGCGTCGCACGCAGCGCGAGGTCGCGGAGGTCGCCGGGGTGACCGAGGTCACGATCCGGAACCGGTACAAGGAGCTCACCGAGAAGCTCAATCTCCGCGTGATGCTCTGAGCGCCGCGCGAGCGGAGCTTATCTTTCCGTCCCGCGTGGCCCCCGCCCGGCGCTCAGCGTGTCGGAAACTCTTCTCGGGGTCGCCCTCGACGCCGCCCGAACGAACGGCATCCGCTACGCCGACGTTCGGGTCGTCACGCCCCAGCGGTACCTCAATCTCGCGGTCCGCAACGGCAACGCTTCGTCGCTGACCTCCTCGCTCTCGTCCGGGATCGGCGTCCGTGTCCGGACCGACCGGGCGTGGGGCTTCGCCGGCACGTCTGAGCTCACCCCGGCGGGCGCGCGCCAGGCGGCCCGGGACGCGGTGCGGCTCGCCCGGGCCGCGAGTCGCGGCGCGAAGAGACCCCTCGAGCTGACCGACGAAGCGGGACCGCGCGACGGCCGGTACGCGACCCCCCTCCGGGAGGACCCGTTCGAAGTCTCGAGCGACGAGGTCGTCGCCCTGTTGACCGACGCCGAACGTCGCCTCCATGCGAGCGCCGACGTGAAGAGCGGGATCGCGTCGTTCCAGGCGTGGGACGAGACGAAGTGGTTCCGGTCGTCCGACGGGGCGTCGTTCCACTCCCGGATCGTCCAGGTCGGTGCCGGCGTCTCGGCGACCGCCGTGCGCGCCGGAATGGTCCAGACGCGGAGCGCCCCGGGTCCGTTCGGTGGGGATTTCTCGCAGGCGGGCTTCGAGTTCGTGCGGGGCCTCGGGCTCGCGTCGCGAGCGGAAGAGGTCGGCAAGGAAGCGGTCCAGCTCCTGGACGCCCCTGCCTGCCCGACCGGCCCGACGACGCTCGTGCTCGGCTCCTCCCAGCTCGCGCTCCAGGTCCACGAGAGCGTCGGCCACGCGGTCGAGCTCGACCGGATCTACGGCAGCGAGGCCGCATACGCGGGGACCAGCTGGGTCGCGCCCGAGGCGATCGGGACGCTCGCGTACGGAAGCGCGGGCATGAACATCATCGCCGACGCGACCGAGGCGGGCGGGATGGGCACGTTCGGCTGGGACGACGAAGGGGTTGTCGCCCAACGGGTCCCGATCGTGGCCGCCGGCACGCTGGTCGGCGTCCTCACGTCGCGGGAAACGGCGGCGCATCTCGGGCTCGCCCGGTCGGGCGGCACCGCCCGGGCCGACGGCCCGGACCGATCGCCGCTCATCCGGATGACGAACATCGACCTCCAGCCCGGTGACCGCTCGTTCGACGAGCTGCTCTCCGGGGTGAAGGACGGGGTGTTCCTCGAGACGAACCGGTCCTGGTCGATCGACGACAAGCGCCTCA
This sequence comes from Thermoplasmata archaeon, assembly GCA_030039995.1. Taxonomy (GTDB): domain Archaea; phylum Thermoplasmatota; class Thermoplasmata; order Lutacidiplasmatales; family UBA184; genus Lutacidiplasma. Next base: position 2,383 of record JASHUL010000256.1, on the reverse strand, counting down.
ACTTCCAGTTCGGCACCGAGGTCGGGCACCGGATCGTGAACGGGGAACTCGGCGGGCTTCTGCGGAACTCGATCTACGCCGGCATGACGCCGGAGTTCTGGCGGTCGATGGACGCCGTCGGGAACGCGTCGACGTGGCACCTGTGGGGCCTTCCGAACTGCGGGAAGGGCCAGCCGTCGCAGCTCGCGCGCGTGAGCCACGGGGCGCCGGCGGCCCGGTTCCGGAACGTCAGCGTACGGGGAGGCTGACGGTGGCCCGCGGCGCGTCGACCCCGGAGGCGCTCGTCGCGGCCGCGGTCGACGGCCTTCCGTCGGGGACGACCGCCGACGCTCGGCTGACGCGCTCGACGTGGACGACCATCCGTTTCGCCAACAGCCGGATCCACCAGCCGCTGATCGAGCGGCACGCGTACCTCTCGTTCCGGGTCGCGGAAGGGGGCCGCCTCGGCACCGCGACGACCGTCGACCTCACGCCCGACGGCGTCGCCGCGGTCGTTCGCGCCGCCCGCTCGATGGCGCGGGTCGCGCCCGTCGAGAAGCGGTTCCGCGGATTCCCGAACGACGGTGCCCCGAAGCCGACCCGCGTCGCCTACTCTTCCGCGACCGTCGCGACGACGCCCGAAGAAGCGACGCGCGTCGCGGAGCGGATCCTCGCCGCGACCGCCGCCGGTTCGCCCGGGGGCCGGACCGCCGGGGTGCTGAACGTCGGCGGCGAGACCCTGCGCGTGCTCAACTCGACCGGCCTCAACCGCTCGACCGAGACCTCCGCCGCCCAGACGAGCGTGCTGGTCGACCGGCCCGAGCGTGACCCGCCCGTCTCGGGCTGGTCGGAGGGAGCGCACTGGGACCTCCGCCGGCTCGACGCCGCGCGGGTCGGCCGCGAAGCTGCGGAGCGGGTCGCGACGTCCGCGCCCGAAGCGGCCGCCCCCGGCGAGTACCGCGTCCTCCTGCGCGCCCCCGCGGTCGGGGACCTCCTCGGTTTCCTCGCCTACCTCGGCTTCGGCGGGAACGGCGAGGTCGAGGGCTGGAGCTGTCTCAAAGGTCGTCGCGGGAAGCGGATCGCGCCGTCGGACGTGAACCTCGTCGACGACGCGCGTTCCCGGGATACCCTGCCGAGCGCGATCGACTACGAAGGGGTCGCGACCCGGGCCCTCCCCTTGATCCGGCACGGGGTCGCCGGGCCGGCCGTCACGGATGTCCTGACCAGCGGCCGGCTCCGGAAACCGCTCACGGGCCACGCCCTCTCTCCCGAAGCGCCGCAGAGCTACTTCGGGCCGATCCCGTCGCACCTCGTGCTGACGCCCGGGAAGGCGCGGGAGGACGAGCTGATCCGGGAAACGAAGCGCGGCATCCTCGTGACGCGGTTCCACTACGTCCGCGTCGTCGACCCGGGAAAGTCCGTGATCACGGGGATGACCCGGGACGGGACGTACCGGATCGAGAACGGTGAGATCGCCGGACCGGTCCGGAACCTCCGGTTCACCCAGAGCGTGCTCGGAGCGCTGCACGACGTCGAGCTCGTCGGCCGCGACGCGCGCCTGATGGGCGGCGAGCGCGGCGGGATGGCGTCGACGTGTCCGGACCTTGTGACGAGCTCGTTCCGGTTCACCTCCGCCACGCTCTTCTAGCGGACCCCGCTCGCCGGCCGGATGGGCGGGCCTCTCTGCGTGGTCGTCCTCGTGTCCGGGGAGGGCACGACGGTCGACGGCCTCGCCGACGCGATCGCGCCGGACGCGGAGCGCGTCGTGATCGGCGCGGTCATCGCGGACCGTCCCGACGCGCGCGCGCTCGAACGCGCCCGGCGTCGCGGCCTCGCCACCTCGGTCGTCCCGGTCGACCCGGACGGTTCTCCGGCCTGGGCGGAGCGGCTCACCGCCGCGATCGCGTCGTACGGCGCGGACGTCGTGGTCCTGGCCGGTTTTCTCTCGATCCTGCCCGCGAACTGGATCGAACGGTGGCGCGGTCGGGCGTTGAACCTGCACCCGTCGCTGCTTCCGCGGTACGGCGGGCGGGGCATGTACGGGCGCCGCGTCCACGCGGCGGTGCTGTCGGCCGGCGAGCGGGAGACCGGCGCGACGGTGCACCTCGTCACGGGCGCGGTCGATGGGGGACCGGCCGTCGCTCAGGCGCGCGTGCCGGTGCTCCCGGGCGACACGCCCGAGACCCTGCGGGACCGGCTCCGCCCGGTCGAGGTAGAGCTCCTCGCGGCGACCCTACGGCGTTTCGCCGACGGCACCCTTCCGCTGCCCTATACGTCCGCGGCCGACCGCCCACGCGAACGGGCGACACCGGCCCGACGGGACTGAGCCGGTCGAGACTTCGGGGCGGGCGGGACGCCGAGCTCCTCGAGCGGGGTCGGTCGCCCCGGCAGCGCGACGGCGAGC
>JASHUL010000255.1 GCA_030039995.1 Thermoplasmata archaeon | reverse complement strand
CGATATCTGCAGCGGGTTGTGGGGGGTCCGGGCCGATGCCATTCGGCGGGTCCGGCTGGAGTCCACGGGTTTCGAGATTGAGGCCGAACTGTTCCTCAAGATGGCCCGTCAGGGATACCGGGTCTCCCAGATCCCGGTGACCTACCGCCCCCGCGTAGGCATCGCGAAGCTGAAGGCGTTCACCGACGGATCTCGGATCCTGCTCTCGATCCTTCGATTCAGCCGCACCGGCAGCAAGAACGCCTCGCCGGTGAGTCTCGAATACGTGGGGGATGCCGAGCCGCGGGTCCCGACGCCCTCGGAGGACTGGATCCGTCGGGTGCAGGCGCTCGCTCTCGCCGTCAACCCCCCGCGTCTCTCGATCGTGGCCGATCAAGCGAGGGCGGCCGAGGCCCACGAACTTGCGACCCGGCTCTGGGCCGCCAACATTCGCGTGAGCGTGGACGTCTCGGCGCGAGACCCTCCGGCGCTGGGCGCCGCCAAGCGCGGGGTTCCGGACTCGGCACCGACGATCCGTCTGCCCGCGATCCCCGACACTCCTGCGAACCCCGCGATGGCGATCCTCTGGGTTCCGCAAAGCCAGGCCATGCTCTACGTTCCTCCGATCGCCGAGAGCTCGGACGCCGACCCCACGGCCAACCGGTCGGGCGGTTACCGGTTCCGCCGATCTGCGGACTCGCCCACTTCCTTGGTCACGAACCTCGCCACCGCGGTGCACGGTACCGCCCAGGCCCGATCCAAGGCGCTGTTGTATGCCACGGCCGGTCCGCTCGGCGTCCGGTCGCCCCCCGGGGGAACCGACGAGCCCAGTACGGGCCGATCCCAGGGCCCCCGTCCGGCGGTCCGCGAAGCGTGACCCGCTGACCGCCCCGCCGTTTCTCTCGAGCCGTTCACCGAAGCGAGCTGCGTTCGACCGGTGCACCGGCCGACCCTTCCACCCCGGCAGGTGCGGTCCGAAGAATTCGTAGGCTTGAAGTGCGGTGCCGACTTCGGCCGGGGACCGTGCCCGATGCAACCCCGCCCCCCAAGATCAAGCTCGTCTACATCTTGGGCAGCAGTCGGAGTGGCTCGACCGCGCTGGACACCGTGCTGGGGGGCTCCACCGGGGCCCTCTCCACGGGAGAGCTCGGCCATCTCCATTGGGCCCTCCAAGAAGGAGATATCCCGGAGTACGCCACGTCCTCGATCGCGTACTGCTCGTGCGGAGCGCGGGTCGAACAGTGTCCCCTCTGGTCTAAGGTCGTGTCGGCTTGGGGCCAGCAGCAGGATTTGCGGGCCGTCGGCCGCGAAGCGGACCGCTTCGAGACGCCGCTGACGTCCCTACCGACGTTGCTATTGGGCCGCTTGTTCCGGACCCGCGCGTTTCGAGAACACCTCGAGTTCCTCGGCTGGTCCGCGCGTTCGGTCGCCGAAATCGGAGGTGCGACGACGGTTGTCGACTCCACCAAGGTCGCCGGACGGGGCTGGTGCTACTCGCTCCTCCCGTCATCCGAGTTCGACGTCCGCTTCGTCCACGTGGTGCGGGACGGGCCGAGCGTCGTCTCGTCGATGATCAGTCACTACAAGCCGCACAAGCACGATTCGGGGCCGTCGCCATGGCCTCGACTCGCGGCGACCGCCTTCTCGACCGCCCACTGGGTCTACATGAATCTCGCGAGCTCCTGTTTGGGCGCGTTCAACCGCAGGCGGTACCTTCGGGTTCGGTTCGAGGACCTCCTCGACGACCCGGACGGGACGTTGGAGAAGCTCGGCCGATTTCTCGACCTCGACGTGCGCGAAGTCCGCGGTCGCGTCCGCAGCGGGGAACCGATGCCCGCCGGCCATCTCTTGTGCGGCAATCGAACCAAGGGTTCCGCCCTTCGGCTCGTCCGAGCACCCGCGCCGTCGGAGGCGGGTCTCCCCCTGGGCTCGTCGCTGGTCTTTCTCTGGCTCGCCGGGTGGCTCCAGTGGGCGTATGCCCGTCCCTGGCCGCGCGCCGGTCCGGCCTGAGGCGACCCCGTTCGGGCGGGCGGGGACGTTTGCTCTACCGGAGGTAGCGGAGTCCCAGACGACCCTCGGAACGGGAGACGGCCCAATCTGCGCGAAGGGTAACCCTGTTATCCTACCCTTCGAATCGCGGTCTCTCACAGATGGCGAGCGCCTCCCCCGCCGACCCGGCCGCCGCGACGGAGATCCCATTGGGTGCGGTCGACCCGGCGGCCGCGGTGGCCCTTGCGGTCGCCCAGCGTTCGCGACCCCCGGAGCCCGTGTTCGAGACCCGTCGGGCGGTCCCCCCCGAGGACCTCGACCCCAAGTACCGCGTCGCCCCGAACGCGAGTTTGCTCGCGTTGGGGCTCTCGCTCGTCGGATTCCTCGACGTCGCCTACCAGCTCTACGCCTTCAAGTTCCTCGGAGACACGACGTACATCCACGGTCTGCCGGCGCGCGTACTGTTCGTCTTCGCGATGACGCTCGTCGTGTCCCCGCTCATCCTCGCGATCTTTCGGCGGACCCAGCTGCTGTTCGTCCTGCCGGCGGTGGTGCTCGTCTTCTTCCTCTACCCGATCTTCCTCCCCTACGGCGTTCCGGCCGGCCAAGACGCGATCTTCAACTTCCAGTACGCGTACGGCATCCTCGAAGCCGGTCGCTGGGTGCCGGGAGGGAACGTCACCCTCCAGGCGGTCACCTACTCCTACTACCCGGCGAGCGGGGTCTTCAACGCCGAGCTCTCGGCGTTCACCGGCCTACCGCTGGTCCAGACGTTCGTGTGGGGGATCCCGCTCCTCCGACTGCTCATCGTGCCTCCCGCGATCTACGCGCTCGCTTCCCGGTATCTCGGGAGCCGGGTGGCCATGGTCAGCGTCCTGATCTTCCTCGCAACCCCGTCGATCCTGTTCAACTACCCCGTGCAGTCCGAGTTCACGATCCCGTTCTTCGCACTGACGTTAGTGATGCTCGGCTACGTCGTCGTTCGCGGCGCCGACTGGCAGACCGAGGCGCTCGCCGCCGCGGTGATGTTCGCGGGTTTCGTCGTCATCAGTCACAACCTCACGTCGTACATCTTGGCCGCCTGGGTCGTGGGCCTCGCGTTCTGCTGGTTCGTGTTCCGCACTTTCCGAGGGGTCGAGTCCCGGAAGAGCCTGGGGATCTTCGCCGTCTACTTTGTGGTCATCCTCGGTTTCACCTACGAAGTCAGCCTGCCGAACTTCCTCGCGAACGTCGCCTCGTTGCGGTTCGTCCTGGCGGAACTCTCCCACCCGTTCGCGCTCTCGGTCAGCACGGCGACGACCGTCGGCTCGTCGTTCCCCGAGTACCAGACCGCGTGGAGTTACCTCGCGTACCTGCTGCTGATCGTGCTGGGCCTGATCGCGCTACGGCGCTGGCTGCGATCAGAGCGTCGACCGTTCCTCTCCCCGAACTTGATCGTCTCCCTCATCGCCGGGATTCTGGTGATCCCGCTGCTCGTCACTGCCTTCAGCTTCCTGCCCGAGCGGATCCTGGAGTACGGGGAGTTCTTCATCGCGCCCGCGGTCGCCTGGTGGCTGATCCAGCACCTGATGCCTCGAGCGAGACCGAAGTCGCGGGGGCCGACCCCCCCGCGTGCCCGTCTCTCCCCGGCGATGAGGCATCGCTACGCTGCCGGGGCGGGGGTACTGATCTTGGTCGTTCTGATCTTCACCGGAGGGAGTCTCGTGCCGTACAGCACCCGAGACCAGTTCGCGCCGGCGAACGCAATCACGGTCGAGTCTCCGCTGAACATCGATGCGAACAGCTACGAACTCGGCCTTTGGGCGCAGACGCACCTGACGAGTTCGACGTACGTCTGGGGCGATACCCTCACGATGTGCGTGTTCGGGGGATTCGCTCGCTTCAACATGCAGTTCGACCAGTACATGCTGTTCGCCGGAACCTCGATCTCGCCGCTCGCCTGGGAGTTCGTCAGCGTGGGCTCGTACGTCGTCCTGGACAAGTACATGACGACGACCACGCCCCAATTCTCGGGTCCCTCGAGCGACCAACCGACGGCGCCGCTGACCGAGGCCCAGTTGGCGAAATTCAACAATCCCGCCCTGTTCGATCTCGTCTACGAGGACTCCACGTTCACGATCTACGAGGTCATCGTCGTCCCGTGACCCGGTACTCCGCGGTCGCCCGGGCGCCAACCCGGGCCGCGGGACTTCGCGCCTCCCGGTAGCGGGTGGCCTCCGGGGTCAGGGTGAGCGTTATACGACCCGGGCTACCTCGGATACGTATCGGGTGGCACGAGATGGGGACGCTCCGGGTCTGCCTCCTCGCGCCGGATTTTTTGCCGGTCTGGGGCGGGGTCGGCACGTATTCCGTAGAGATCGCGCGGGAGTTGGCCCGGCGCGTGGAGCTCACCGTGGTCACGCTCGAGCGCGCGAGCGCGAACGACGCGTTCTCCCGCGAACGGATGGAGGAGGTGCTGGATCACCGGGCGCGGGTCGAGGTGATTGCGCGCGCCCACGACAACTTTCGCTACAACGCGTCGTTCCAACTCGCGGTGCTCCGACGACTCCCGGTGCTCGCACGGTCGGAGCGGTTCGACGTGCTTCATTCGCAGCACGCGCACATGCCGGACCTGCTCTACCGACGCTTCGACCGTTCGACCCCGCTCGTCCGTACCGTGCACAGTACGATCGCGGGACAGCGCGCGGGCATCGAGCTCGCGCAGCGGTACGGTGGCGGATTGGACACCTCCGAGCATTGGCAGATCGCGCTGGAGCCGTTGCTGCGCGCCGCCGAATGGCTCACCCTGCGGGACGCCGAGCAGTTCAGCGCCGTCTCGCACTACGTCGAGAGCGAGCTTCGCGGGCTTCGGGTGCCTCGGAGCAAAATCCGAGTGATCTACAACGGGGTCCGGACGGATCGGTACCGCCCGGACGCGCCAGGTCGGGGCCCGCTCGAAGAGAGTCTGCACGGGCCCCTGGTCCTCTACGCGGGTCGACCCACGCTGGTCAAAGGGATCGGCGTTTTTCTCGACGCCATCCCCCGGATCCTCGAAGACGTCCCGACGGCGCACTTCGCGGTCGCGGGCAGTTCGTCGTCCGTGATCCGATCCCTCACCGAGGGTCGGCACCTGCCGACCGATCGCATCCACGCGCTCGGGCGGGTGCCGCACGAGGACCTGCCGGCCGTGTTCCGCTCGGCGGACGTCGCGGTCGCACCCACGTTCGCGGACAACGTACCGTTCTGGGTGATGGAAGCGATGTCGTCGGGAGTTCCGGTCGTCGCTTCGCGCGTCGGGGGGATCCCGGAGCTGATCGCCGATGGCAAGACCGGGATTCTGATACCGTCCGGCTCGTCCGGCGCGCTCGGAGACGCCGTGGTCTCGCTGCTTCGCGACGACGGGCGCCGGCAAGCGATGGGGCGCGCGGCACGCACCGAGGTCATCGATCGCTTCACGTGGCCCCGCGCGGCGGACGAAACCGTCGAGCTGTATCGAGCGACCGTTCGGGACGGCGGGCCGAGCAGGTCGAACGTCCCGGCACCGGCTCCGTCGCCCTGAACTCCGGGGACCAACGGGCGCCCGGGCTACGCCGCCGGGTGGCGGCGATCAATCGGATCGTTGGCGCGACGGTCGATCCGTCGTGGTCGGTTGCGCCGCGAGCCAGGCCCGAAGAGCCACGTGGGGTCGGTAACCGATCGAACGGGCCCGGTCGATCCGCGCGACGGAGTGCCGGATGTCTCCCGACCGCGGTGGACCATGGGAGATCGCCCCGGCGGGATTCAGCCGGTCCCGGATCCACGAAGCCAGTTCTCGAATCGACGTCGGCTGTCCGGAGCCACAGTTGTAGGTCCGGCCCGATCCTCGACCGTCGAGCAGCAAGCCCATCAGCGCGACCACGTCGGAGACGTGGACGAAGTCCCGGGTCTGACGTCCGTCCCCGTTCACGACGAGCGGACGGCCGAGGCGGGCGGCGTCCAAGAACTTCCGGATGACTCCGGCATACGGGTCGGCTCGGGTGACGCGCGCAGAGTAGACGTTGAACGGACGGACGATCGCCACGTCGAGACCGTACAACTCCCGGTACAGACGCGCATACTCTTCGCCGATCGCTTTCGTCAGGCCGTACGGGCTGATCGGCCGCAACGGGTGGTCCTCATCGATCGGCAGTCGGGTCGGCCGGCCGTAAACGGCCGCGGAGGAGCAGAAGACCAGTCGGGCGTCGCCCAAGCGGGCGGCTTCCAAAACGCGCAGGGAACCGTGCACGTTCGTCCGGTCGAATCGGATGGGGTCCCGCACACTCTCCGGCACCGAGATCAGAGCGGCAAGATGGTAGATGACGTCGAACTTCCGGAGCACGGTGGTGGCCCGAGGCGAGGCGACATCGAGCTTTCGAGAGACACCGCTCGGACGGATGTCGAACCCCACGACCGAATGCCTGCGGGATAGTTCGGCGCGCAGCGCCGAGCCGATCTGACCCGAACCACCCGTGACCGCGACGCGCGTGGCAGGACGATGCCGAGGATGCCTTAAGTAAACGTCGTCGTCCAACGTCCCGCATCAGGGAGTCGTTCGTGGGGGGACCGAAGGGGGCCGCTCCGTCCGAGTTGTTCGGCGCGTACGATATCCGGGGACGCTATCCTCGAGATTTCACGCCGGAAGTCTCTCGGCGCCTGGCCGACGTTTTCTTGTCGAACTATCCGGGTCCGTTCGTTGTGGCCCGAGACACTCGGGCGGCGTCGCGCACGCTGGAGACGACGATCGTCCAGCGGCTCCGCGCGGAGCGTCGTACCGTGTTCGAGCTCGGTGTCCAGCCGACTCCCGTGGTGGGCTTCTCGAGTCGCTACCTTCGGGCTATCGGGCTGGCGTTCACCCCCTCCCATAACGCGCTGGGCTTCGCCGGGATCAAGGCTTTCGGGGCGAACGGCGAATCCTTCGGACGACAATGGAGACGATTGAGACGGGATTTCGCCGATCTCGGAGCGTTCTCGCGCCCGCACTCAGTTCGGACAGAAGCAGGGGTGCCCAGCCTGCCGGGAGCCCCGTCGTCGAAGGACGCGGTGTCCGCGTACGTAGCTCACATCACCCGGGACTTGTGGTTCCGCGGGAAGATCGTGGTTGACGGGCGGGGGGGCGCAACCACGCGCCTCGCCCCCCAGGCCCTCTCTCGAATCGGCGCGACCGTCCGAGAGCTTCACCCGACGTTCTCGGCCCGGTTCCACGGCCGGTCGCCCGAACCGGTGGTCAGCAACGTCGCCGACCTCGGGCGAAAGGTTCGCTCGGAGCGCGCGGACTTTGGTGTCGCATTCGACGGGGACGGCGACCGCGTTGTGTTCGTCGACGGAGACGGAGATTGGGTGGAGCCCGAGGTGGTCGCGACCTTCCTCCACCGCCATCTCTCGCCCGCGCGGCGTCCGCTCGTCGGGTCCGCCGACGTCTCCCAACGGTGCGAGAGGCATGCTCGCACCGTCCGCTCGCGGGTCGGGAGCCGGTACATCTCGGCCGCGATGCGGCGTCATCGCTCCCTCGTCGGCTTCGAGGCCTCTTCGCACTTCTACCTCCCTAGCTGGGGCCCGAATTCCGATGGGATCCTCGTGGCGTGTGTGGTGAGCGACCTCCTGCGGCGCAGCGGAACGACGCTCGGCGTGTTGAGCCGCTCGTTCGGTCGGATCGTTCGCCGCCGGTCGACGATCGATTTTCCGACGAGGACGCTCGCGTCAGAACACCTCCGATCCCTGATCCGACGCTTGGACCCGCCGCCGCGACCAGACGTGGACGGCTTTGTGTGGAAATCGGAGTCCGGCACCGTCTTGTTTCGTGCGTCGAACACTCAGCCGTCCTTACGCATCAGTTTCGAAGCGCGCGCGGGCGGCCGGCTCTCCTCGCTCCGGGGGGACTGGGCGCGCGCCCAGTCCCTGCGGGGCCGGCGCAAGTCGAACGTGGCAGCGAGTCGGGGCGGGGCCGGCCCGCGAGCACGCTCCGCTCTCACCGCGTCGAGACGACCGGGACGGCGACAGTCTTAAGGAGGGAGGTCGCTCCGTCGGGTGCCATGTGCGGCATCGCGGGTTACGTCGGGCCGCGATCCGCGGCGCCGATACTTCTTGACTCGCTGCAGCGGCTGGAGTACCGCGGGTACGACTCGTGCGGGATCGCGGTCCAAGACGGTTCGCACGTATTCGTCCGACGTAGCGTCAGCTCGATCGCGGAGTTCCGCGAGGAAGTGCTGGGGGCGGCTCCCGTCGGAACGCTCGGGATCGCGCATACCCGGTGGGCGACTCACGGGCGCGCGGACCTCGCGAACGCGCATCCGCTGGTCTCCTGCGATGGGTCCATCCTGGTGGTCCACAACGGCGCACTGGAGAACGCGTTCGAGTTGCGAGACCGCCTGATCTCCCAAGGACATCGTTTCACGTCCGAGACCGACTCGGAAACGATCCCTCATCTGTTGGAGCAATCGCTGGCCGAGGGCCGGTCGATGGACGAGGCGATCGCGCGGCTCCCCGAACAGTTGGTGGGCTCGTACGCGATCGTGGCCCTGCACGCCGGCGGTCCCGAGCTGTTCGTCGTGCGCAGTGGCTCACCGCTCGTCGTCGGCGTCGGCGACGGGGAGTACTTCCCGGCTTCGGACATCCCGAGCTTCTTGCCGTATGCCCAACGAGTGGTCTACCTCCACGAGAACGAGCCGTTCGCGGTCGGGCGTAGTGGATTGCGGCGCCTCTCGGCCCCGGGCACGCGCGCCTCGGCGGCCGCGTCGACGCCGCTTCCCCAGCCGGTCTCGCTCAACGTCGAGAGCGTGTCGAAGGGCTCGTTCGAGCACTACATGATCAAGGAGATCATGGAGCAAGTGGCGGCGATCGCGCGACTCACCGACGCGCCCCCGCCGTCACTGGCCGACGCGGCCGAGTTGATGCGTACCGCGAGCTCGATCAAGTTCGTCGGCGCGGGGACAAGCTACCACGCCGGACTGTTCGGTCAGTTCTTGATGGGGACCTTGCTCCACACGGACTCCGAAGCGTGCGTCTCGAGCGAGTTCGAGTTTCGCGCGAGCACCCTTCGTCCCGGGTCCGTGGTGGTCGCCATGTCGCAGTCCGGGGAGACCGCGGACACGCTGCAGGCGGTTCGGTTCGCCCGCGACCGAGGCGCCCGGGTGGTGGGGTTGGTCAACTCGGAGGGCTCTTCCCTCACGCGCGCGGCCGACGTGGTGATCCCGCTCCGCTCGGGCCCGGAACTCTCCGTGGCCGCGACCAAGTCGTACACCTCGCAGCTGGTCGCACTCAGCCTGTTGGTCGAACACCTCTCTGAGGACCCCAAGGGTGTCGCCCGCACCATCCTGCAGGCTCGCGACTCCCTCTACGAGCTCACGTCCGACTCCGCCCGCAGCTACATGGCCTCGCTCGCCACGAGTCTTTCCCGGCACCACCATCTGTTGCTGATCGGGCGCGGGGGCAACTACGTCACCGCGCTCGAGGCGGCGCTGAAGATCAAGGAGGTCGCCGGGCTGGCGTCCCAGGCGTTCCCCGGAGGGGAGATGAAACACGGGCCCCTCGCGCTGGTCTCCGAGGGCTCGCCGGTCATACTGTTCTACGACCACAGCCAGATCGCGCGGGCCGAACTGGCCGCGTCGGAGCTCGGCACTCGCGGCGCGACGATCTACACCGTGGGACCCCAACCGCTTCGAAGCTCCACCCTCCACATTCGAGTGAACGACGCGGGCGTCGCGACCCCCATCGCTCAGATCGTCCCGATGCAGTTGCTTGCCTACGAGCTGGCGAAGCTCCGCCAGTTGGACCCGGATCACCCTAAGAACCTCGCCAAGTCGGTGACCGTGCTCTGAACGGCGGTGACCACCTTCCCTCGTCCTTCCCAATCACCGGCCGCATGACGGCGGCGGAGGAGCTCCGCATTCGACCCGCGCGGGAGGAGGACCTTGGAACGCTCGCGGAGATCGGAGCCGAAGCGTTCTCCGGGATGCGCCCGGTCGCGGTCGCCGAGCGGTGGTTCCGCGCCTGTTGGGCGGCCCAGCCGCGAATGCGTTACTGGGTGGCCGAACGCCCGGGGGGTGTGGTCGGCTACATTCTTTGGATGGAGAAGGGCGGCTTCCGCGCCGAGGCAGTGGTCGAGCTGGAACAGGTGGCCGTTCGGTCCGCCGAACGGGATCGCGGCATCGGGGGCGAGCTCGTTCGGAAGTCGTTGGACGAACTGATGGCCCGGATCGCGTCGGAGGGCCGGAAGGTGAAGCTCGTCGAAGTGACCACGGGTTCGGAGCAGGGGGCGATCGAGTTCTACCGGCGAACGCTGGGCGCCGAGGTCGTGGCCCAGGTGCCCGGTCTCTTTCGGGGCGACGAATACATTCTGATCGCCCGACCGAAACCGGGCGACGAACGATGAGCTCGCCCGGCCGAGCTCGCCCTCCCTCGGATCCCGGGGGCGGTGCGATTCCCCCCGTGGATGCGGTGGTCCTCGCCGCCGGCCGGGGCGTCCGGCTAGGGGACCTCACGCGGACGACTCCGAAAGTGCTGGTGGAGGTGAACGGTCGGCCGTTGCTCGATTATCACTTGGACGCCCTTCGGGCCGTGGGTGTTCGACGCGTCGTGCTCGTCGTCCATCATTTTGCGGAGCAGATCCACCGGCACGTGGCGGACGGTCGACCGTTCGCACTCCGGGTCGAGAGCGTACACCAGCCCGAGCCTCTCGGGACGGGGGACGCGGTACGGGTCGCCGGCCCACGGGTCGAGACGGACCCGTTCCTGCTCTGCTACGCGGATGTCTTCCTCCCGAACGAGCCCGCGGTGCTCCGGGCGATGCTCGTGGACGCCCTCCCGAAGATCGTGGCGGCCCGGGTGTCCGACGGGGGAAGTTACGGTCGGCTCGTCACGCGCGAAGACCGGGGGGAGCTCTTTCTCGTGGGGCTGGAGGAAAAGGACGGGAGACGCACTCCGGCGCTCGTCAACGCGGGAATCTACCTCCTCCCCAGGTCGATCCTACCTCGCGTTGCGACCCTCGCGCGCTCGCCGCGGGGCGAGTACGAGCTCACCGACGCGATCCGCGAATTCGTCGCGACGGGTGGGGCACTGCGGGTCGTAGCCGTTTCCGATTGGGTAGATGCCGGGACCGTGGAGAGCCTGGCCCGGGCCGAAGTGCTCGCTCGCCGGCAACCCCCCCACGACTAGTTCAGGGCCCCGCCTCGACGATCACGGTCGCCCGACCCCGATTCGCCCGCCCTGCCTCGCCCTGCAAACATACTGATAAGAGGGGAGAGGAACTCGAAGGAACGGAGGACGCTTGGCGGCTCCTTCCACTCGTCCTTCCGAGAAGGCGGCAGTCTTCGAGCCCGGAGCGCTCGCGGGAGCGACCGCGGTGACCCTGCTCTTCACCTTCGCGGCGGAGTTCAAGGTCGGCTGGGCCCTCGTTCCGCTCGGAATTGCGGTCCTGTTCTTCGCCCCGGGGTACGCCGTGGCAGCCCTCCTGTTCGGAAAGCGCCCGCTACCGACGCTGGCCGCGAACTTCGCCCTGGTCGTCGGCTTCAGTGTCCTGACGAACGCCGTGTTCGGCACCCTATTGCTCTACTTCGCGGTCGCCCCCCTCTCCCCGTTGATCGGGCTCTGCGACGCGGTGGTCTGCGTCTTCGGAACCGTCGTGCAGTACGGCCGGCCCGGAGCGCACGGAGCCCCTTGGTCTCCGCGGCTCGCGTCGTACTTCGAGCTCCCCGGGTTTTCGACCGGCCAGAAGGCCACCGCCTTTGCCTTGCTCGCCGCGATCCTCGTCACCTTCGGGGCGATCGGCTACCTCGCGGCGGCCCAACCGGGCCAATCACCCGACCTCTCCATGACCGTCGTCGGACCCGACGGAACGACGTCGACGATCCCCACCTCGGGGCTCGTGAACGCGACGTACACGGTGCTCGTGGAGGTGCAGAACGGTGCCACGGCGCAATCGTTCACGCTGACGTTGAATTCGACGTTGGTCGGGGCGAACACGACCAACCGCACCGTCCTTCCCTGGTCGATGCCGCTCCCGCTCGCGGCGAACGTCACCAGCGCGGAACCGCTGAGCCTGGCCGGGAAGGCGTCGACGTCGATCTCGGTCGAGTTCGAGTACTCGACGCCGGGTGACTACTCGATCTCGTTCGCGCTTACGACTTCTACGAACGCCGTGCCCGTTCGAAACGTCGCGGTCACCGTCGATATCACATGAGTCGCAAGGTCCCGGTGTAGGGCCGGCGTCCGGGGGCCGTCCGCAGTTTTAAGGTCCCCCGAGGGCCTCGTGAGCACCGCCGAGGTGGCAGAATGCGAATGCGACGGACCGCAAGTCCGTTCCTTGGGGGTTCAAATCCTTCCCTCGGCTGGACCTCCCCCGGCCGATAGCCCCGCCGGTCCAAGGCGGGCGTCGTTCGGAAGCCTCGGCGCTTACGCGGCCGAGGGTCGTCGGAAGGCGTATTTTCGGTACGCTTCGGCGAACCGAAAGTACGCCCGCCGCGCCTTTCGGGGAGAGATCCGCGCCAACACGTGGAGCGGGATCAGGTACAGTGGGGCGATGTTCTGCTGCTTCGCGCTGCCGCGGACGAATCGGACGAAATCCTGGATACCGGGACGCCAGTCGACCACGTCCACGAAGATACTCCGGTGAAACCGGAGGAGCTCGATGTCGTCGTCCAATAGTGGGGCGATCGTCGTCCCCGACGCGAGCCCTGCGATCATGTGCAGTAGCCGAAGATTGATCGAGTCGAAGTCGACGATCGGACCGACCGAGTCCGGCGTGTAGTGAAGGATATTGGTCCAGCTGTCGTGGTACCGATACTGGGTCAACCGGGTCGGGTCGGCGAGCACGGTCCAGCCCGAGAGTAGGGCGGAACAGAGCATCATCGCGTCCGACACCTCGGCTTCTCGGTGCTCGAAGGACGGGAGGAACGGAGTCAACCATCCACGACGAACGCTGACCGAACTCGAGTTGAACCCGATGCGCAGGACGTTCGGCGGGACGGGGCGACGACGGGCATCGCCCGCGCGAATCTCCAACCGCACGCCGGGTTGCGGGAACGGCGAGCGGTCGAACGGACGCAGGTCGTCGTCAACTACGTCGAAGCCGTTGTGAAAGTAGCCCAAGGTCGGGTCGTGGGAGAACTCCCGGTCGACGACCGCGAGCTTGTCGCGCATCCAGACGTCATCGTCGTCGAGAAAGCAGAGCACGTCCCCGTGCGCCTCGTCCAACACCGTGCGCATCGTCCGAGGGCGCGCGTCGGGATCCGACGTGAGGTTCCGTACTCCGTTCGCCTCGAGGTACGCGTCGATCTCGGGGTCCTCGAAGTTCTTGTAGACCAGGATCTCGTAGCGTTCTCGCGGCAGCGTTTGGTCGAGGGCGGAAGCGACCGCGGTCCGGAGGTACTGCTTCCGATTGTAGGCCAGGATGATGACGCTGTACGCGGGTGCCGCCAACATGCCGAGCGTCCGGATAACGGCCCCCTCCGGTTCAAATTGATATTGGCCCGCGGTTCGACCCGTCGAGGTGACCGGAGTACAAGGCGTGAGGGGCGCGAGCGCCGGAGTCGGGGAGCCCCGTCGCGCCGAGAGTCGCGGAAGCGACGGACGGTCCTCGAGGACCCGTAGATTATTGAGGCCGGGGAGGGCTGAGCTACGGTAGCGAAGGGTACCCCCGAAGCGAGGGAGACGGGCTCGGGATGAACGTGCGGTCGGAGGACTCCGACGAGCTTCCGCAAGGGGGGGCGACCTGGGTCTACGCCAGCGCCGTCGTGACCACCGCCGCGGGAGCGCTGTTCTACCTCTACCTCGCCCGGGCGGTGTCGCTGGACCAGCTCGGCGCGATCGTCGTGCTGCAGGCGTTCGCGTACATCGTGGCGACGGCCGCCTCGTTAGGTCTCGGTCGAGGATTCCAGCACTTCCTCGCCTTCTTCCGGGGACGTGGCGAGGGCTCGACCTACACGCGACCCCTCGTCGGGATGTCGTACGTGACGGTCGTCCTCCTGTGCCTCGCCTCCGCGGGGATCTCGCTGTCGATCGCCGGCGGCCTCAGTCTCTGGCTCTTCCACTCCGCGAACTACCTGCCGACCATCGAACTGCTGGCTCCCTACGCGGGGCTCCTGGTCGCCACGATCATCCTGACCGGGGTCATCGTCGGACTCCAGCGCTACATCGCCTACTCCGTGGTGATGATTCTCGGGACCGCGACGATGTACGGCGTCCCGGTGGTCCTGTACTCCGAGTACCACTCCCTCCAGTCGATCGTCCTCGGTTGGATCGCGGGCGCCGTGGTGCTCATCTCGGCCGCCCTCGTCGTCATCGAACGCATCACGCGCCTCCCAAGCGGGACCGGTCGTCCGGCCGCAGGGGTCTACGGTCGCCTCTATCGGAACCTGTTCACCTACTCGCTACCGGTGGTCGTGTCGGCCCTGGTGACCACGTGCACCTACTACATCGACCGACTGATCCTGGCGTCGCTCGTGAATCTTCCCACGGTCGGCATCTACAACTATGCCATCCTGTTCGCGAGCGCGAGCCTGTTCGCGGTCAGCCCGTTTCAGACGATCCTTATCTCGCGGATCTCCGCGCTTTTCGGTCGAGGCGAGTCGGGCCCGATCGCGTCGCTCGTTCGGACGGGGGGCACCCTCGTCGTGCTGATCTTCGTCCCGCTCTCGCTCGCGCTTTCCGCCCTGGGCCCGGTACTCCTTCGGTACCTCGTGGGGGCTCCGTTCGTGGCGGCGGCGCTCCCCATGGCGGTGCTGCTCGGGATCAGCGCCGCGTTCGTTCCGTTCACGATCCTGACCAGCCTCGCGAGCGGCATCCGTCGCACGTCGGCCGTGATGGTCTCCTCAGTGTGCGCGCTCGCGGCCAACGCCTCGCTCTCGATTCTTCTGGTGCCGCACTTCGGGATGGTCGGAGCCGCGATCGGTAACTCGTCGATGTTCTGGGCGCCGTTCCTCGCGCTCTACCTTCTGTTCCGGGAGACCGGACTCGTCGATTTCGACCTTCGGTCGATGGCGGCGGTCTGGGCCGCGTCGGTCGGCATGGCGCTTACCGTCGCGGTCCCGCTGTTGCTCCTGGGCTACGCTCTGCCGTTCGTGCCACTGTTCGCCGCGGCCGGAGTGGTCGTCTTCGTCATCCTCGTCCGCGGCCTTGGCGCCCTGCCGTGGGAGGTGACGGTCGAACTTCAGCGACACCTTCCGACGTGGGCGAACATCCTCCGCCCCATCATCCGATGGGCCGGCGAGCCCGGTCGGCCTCGTCCGGAACCCGCGACACCGCCCCTCGCGGCCCCGCTCGCGCCGGAGCAGCGCTGAGCGCCGCGAATCCTTGGGCGCCTAGCGGATCCCGCCGCGGAACGGGCCACTCGCCATCAGGACCGGCTTGAACACCTTGGGATAATGCCGCAGCAGAGCGGTGACCGAGCGGAAGGCGACGCCTTCGAGGTACTCCTCTCCGCCGACCACCGTCCCTCCCCACTTCAATTTGAAGCGGCGCACCCCGGCGAGCCCGCTGCCCGCCGGCGGCAGGCCGAGGAAGTCGAACGACGTGGCCCCGTAGAGCTTGCTCCGTCGTACGGATTCCCACGCCAGAAAGCTCGTCAACTGCACGCCGGCGAATTCGGGTAGGCTCCCGAGGACGAGCAGCCCCGACTGCTGGTTCGTTACCCAGATCAGCGCGATCCCGGCCGGCGTCGTTCCGGACTCCCCCAAGAGGATGTGCCACCGACCGGCGGGTCCAAAGATGCGATGCATCGCTCGCAGCCGCTTCTCGCTGATGATCGCAAAATCGCGATCGCGGCCGAACCGGTCGATCAGCGGGTAGATCCGACTCAGTTCTTGCTCCTCCGTGACCTCCCGGATCGTGAGTCCCCGGTCGCGGGCCTTCCGGACCCCCTGACGAACCGAGTGGTCGACCGCGCGCCACAGCTCTTCCTCGGTACGACGTAGGTCGACGAACACCGTCTCGGGCGAGACGGCCGTCCGGTGGAGCCCGACCTGTTCGAGATGCCAGGCGTGACCCGCGCTCGGTCGGATCATCGCACTGTCGATGACCGTCACGCGCTCGAGCACGGCCCGACTGACGAGGTCCCGAACGGGGTCCTCGAAGCCGGGACGGAAGAGGGG
>JASHUL010000254.1 GCA_030039995.1 Thermoplasmata archaeon | reverse complement strand
GGCTACATCATGCGCACCGAGATCATCTGGTACAAGCAGACGATGGGCCGGCGGACGGCATGGGGGTCGTGGCGGAGCCCGTCCAACCCCCATATCATCCCGTCCTGGGAGTACGTGCTCGTCTTCTCGAAAGGCCAGTGGAACCTTCCCGGGGACCGCGGGGCGATCGACATCAGCGCGCGGGAGTTCGAAGCGTTCTCGGACGGGTTCTGGAAGATCCCACCGGAGCGCGTGCGGAAAGGACACCCGGCGCCGTTCCCCGAGGAGCTGATCGAGCGGCTCGTCAAGTTCTACAGCTACCGGGGCAACGTCGTGCTGGACATGTTCGGCGGCACGGGGACGGTCGCCGCGGTCGCTCGACGGCTCGGGCGGCACTACCTCCACATCGACTCGTCCGAGGAGTACTGCCGTCTCGCCGCCGCCCGGGTGCGGGCGGCCCGACCGCCGGCCTCTGCGTGGATCCCGGCCCCGCCACCGGGGCACGACGTCTCGGTGCCCGCGCCGCCGGCCCGGGCGTAACGCGGCGCCGGTCGGCCGGCGGTCGTCACCGCTCGGGGACCCGCAGCCGCGCGACCCGTCGACCGACCGCCGGCCAGCAGCAGTAGGCGAACGCGTAGAGCGTCGCCCCCCAGACCGCCGGGTCGGCCGTCCGTTCGGCCGGATGCTCGCCGAGGAAACGAAGGTAGTCGAGCGTGAGCTCCGCGACGTGTCGGCGGGGCGCGCCCGTCCGTACCCCCGCGACGATCGTCGTCGCGCGGAAGACCCCATCGTAGTGGTCGGACCGGTCCCGGAGCCAACGCGTGAATTCGGGCCGCCCCCGGCGGTCGGTGAGCGCGCTGAGCGCGGCCTGGGCGTCGGCCGCCCGCCGCAGCCAGTCGACCGCGCGCGTAACGTTCTCGCGATGGTAGCGGAACCGGGTGAGCCGCCGGTCGTCGAGGTAGAGCCCGTAGGGGGAGACGACGCCCGCGACGAGCAGCGCGAGGTCCGGCAGTTCGGTCGCCTCGAACGCGGCGCCGACGTCGCCGTCGAGCAGCTCGCGTCGGACGACGACCGTGCTCGAGTTGAACGACACGAACGTGTCGAGCGCCACGCGGCGGAAGACGTCGGGCTTCGCGCCCGCCGCGACCTCGACGGGGCCGGTCCGGTCGAAGCCTTCGTCGCGCTCGAGACGCCGCCATCGCGTGGGGTCGACGGGGCGGCCGTCCGCGTCGATCACGCGGACCCGGTTCCGGTAGTAGCCGACCTCGGGGTGCGCCCGGAACACCTCCACCACGTCGGCGAGACGGTCGGGCTCGAACTCGTCGTCGTCGTCCAGGAACGCGATCAGGGGGGCCCGGGTCGCGCGGATCGCGCGCAAGAGCCATCGGCCGATCACCGGCTCGGGGTCGAGGATCGTGACGATCCCGTCCGCGGCGAGCGACCGGTCCAGCTCGGGGTCGGAGAAGTCCTTGGTGACCACGACCTCGTACTCCTCGCGCGGCAGCGTTTGCGCGAGCACCGAGGCGACCGCCGTTCGCAGGTAGGTGGTGCGTCCGTACGCACCGATGACGACCGCGACGGTCGGCGGAGCGGCGGCGGACGCGGTCAGCCTCCCGCGGCGAGCGCCCGGGACTCGGCGGCGGCCTCCGCGAGCGTCCGCGGCTCGGGCGGGAGGAGACGACGCTCGAGCTCCCGCTCCGCGAGGGTGAGCAACGGCTCGAGGTTCACCGTGTCGGCGCGGTTGTAGCGGACCAGGCGGTCGAGCGCGGCCGCGCTCCCCCGCCGGTACTCCTGCCAGAGGCGGACCGCGTCGAGCCCGCTCACGCCCTCGACCCCTCGGCGGTCGCCGATCCCGAGACGCTCCTCGATCCGTTTCAGGCCGCCCGCGTGACCGAGCCGGTAGAGCAGGAACCGCAGGTCGATGTGCACCGGCGGCGCGACGAGGTCGGGAAAGCACGCCTGGAGGAACGGTACGTCGAACATGCGCCCGTTGAAGGTCACGAGCACCGGGAACCGCCCGAGGTACGCGGGAAGCTCCTCCAGGTTGTCGCCCGCGACGAACGTCCGGGTCGCGCCACCGCCGTGGACCGTGACGACGGTGACGATGCCGGCGTACGGCGAGAGGCCGGTCGTCTCGATGTCGAGGTACCCGGTCCGGTCCCGGAACTCGGAGTGGACCCGCCAGTGCTCCCGCTCGGGGAGTCGCCGACCGAACCACGCAGCGTCCCGCTCGGCGAGCGCCCGCTCGCTCGCGACGAGCTCCCGCCCGATCCGCTCGGCGCCACCGGCGCCGAGTCCGAACTCCCCGAGCCGCCCGGCGAGCTCCTTCCAGTCCCGCACGCCCGAGCGCCAGAAGCTCGCTTCGGTGACCGGCCCGACGCCCGACAGGTGCTGGAACGTCGCGCGCAGCACGGAGAGCCCCCGACCTCCCGGCCCTTCTTATCGCCCGCGGCCCCGAGTCACGGTCGCGGGTCCGCGGCCTCGACGGGGAGCGGTCCGATCGGCGCGATCAGCGTTTTCACCGCCGCCCAGAACTTCGGAACGTCCGACGGCGGGAGCCGCCGGTCGTAGTACGGTGCGCGACACTCGGCTTCGAGGAGTTCGGGGTCGTCGGCGTCCCAGACGAGGCGGACCGTCCAGTCGTCGTGGTCTTCTTCGAAGGCGTAGACGCGCTTGCGCGCGTCGGTCGGCACCGGGTTCGGGGAGAGGATGTCGAGCGGGGGTTGCGGCGGCGGCGGGACCCCGGGGGTGAGCATCATCGGCGCCGGAGCCGGCGGCAGCTTCAGGCGGATCCAGGCGACGACCGGCCAGTGGCTGCGCGCGACCCCGAGGCTCGGCACGGCCGCGCCGAGCCCTCGACGGAAGAAAACGGTACGGCCGTTCGGCCCGGTGTCGCGAACCCCGGGAAAAAATGGGTTCACACGCGTTCTGTGTAACTGCCAAGCATAACCAGGTGACGTAGCTGCGGACGTTAGTGGCCGCGGGCTGAACGGATCGCCCGAAGGCTTTCCGCGTACACCCCGGCTCTATCGAACTCGTCTTCTACGAATGTCCTTCAAGGTCTCTCTTTTTCG
>JASHUL010000253.1 GCA_030039995.1 Thermoplasmata archaeon | reverse complement strand
GCGCAGGATTGCTAATCCTGTGGTGATTTCACCTCGGGGGTTCAAAAGGGCGCCGGATCGGACCGGAGCCCGGAGCGTCCCCCTCCCCGCGTTCTCCGTTCAGGACGGGGCCGGCTCGGTCCGAGCCCGGTAGACCTCGCCCTCCCGGCGGACCGCGACGATCGCCCCCGCCGAGGGCAGCCCCCCGTCGACGATCGCGAACAGGCGGACCGCCTCGGGCATCTCCACCAACGCCAAGCGGTGGGGCGCGTGCCATCCTTCCGCGGGCGAAGTGAGCTCGGTGGCCGCCAGAACCGTCCCGAGCGCGGGCGCGGAATAGGCACGCGTTCGCGTCGAGCCGCACCGAGGACACGCGCCGTCGTTCGGCAGAAATCGTGCGCCACAGGAGTCGCAGCGGCGTAGCTCGACCGACTCACCGTTGTCGGTCACGGCCCTTCCCGCCCGAGGATCGTCACGAAATTGTGGGAGGCGATCCCGCTCATCGCCTGCGCGAGACCGACCTTCGGGGGCCGCGCGATCGCATGCGCTCCGGCCTCGCCGCGCAACTGGAGCGCGACTTCGGCGATCTCGGCGAGCCCCGACGCCGCGACGGGGTGCCCCCGTCCGATGACGCCTCCGCTCGGGTTGACGGGGATCCTCCCGTCGCGCCGAACGTCGCCGCGCTCGAATGCCGTCGGCCCCTCACCGACCTCGCACAGCCCGAGGTCCTCCATGTGGATGTAGACGAACGGGGAGAACGCGTCGTGCACCTCGGCCACGTTCACGTCGTGGGGACCGACCTTGGCGTTCTGGTAGGCGCGTTTGGCCGCGGTGCGCGTCGCCCCGAACGTCGTCAGGTCGTCGCGGTCGACCAAGCGAACGGACTCGAACCCCTGCCCGATCCCGAGCACGGTCGCCGGGCCGACGCCCCGCTCCACCACCGCCGCGGTCGCCCCGTCCGAGATCGCCGAACAGTGCAACAGCCGCAGGGGCGAGGAGACCATGCGGCTCCGCGCGACCTCGTCCGCGGTCACCGCCTTCTGGAAGTGGGCGGCGGGATTGTCCACCGACATCGCCCGGGCGTGGACGGTCGCTGCGTCGCAGATCTCGCTGGTGCGACCAAATCGCTGGAGGTACCGCTGGGTGACGATCGCCGCGAGGCCGGGCATCGTCGCACCGGCGGCGACCTCCGAGGCATCGAGCGACGCGGCGAGCTCCTTCGTGTTGGTCGCGGTCGTGCGGTCCGTCATCTTCTCGGTCGCGATCACGAGCGCGCGTTCGAAGCGCCCGGTCTCGAGCGCCAGGACCGCCGCATGGAAGGCCATCCCGCCGGTGCCGCTCGCGGAGTCGACCCGGAGCCCGGAGGCGGCCTCGAGGCCGAGGCGTGCCGCGAGCCGGGGCAGGAGCGCCTCCTGGCCGTGCGCGCCGTGCGCGAGCATCGAGCCCGCCACGAGGAGGTCGATGGGCCGCCGACCGACGCCCTCCAGCGCGGACGTCGCGGCTTCGGCCGCGAGGTCGATGAGCCCCTCGGGACGCTTGCCGTACTTTCCCATCCCGACCGAGGCGACGTGCACGCTCATGCGGGCACCGCGATCGGAGGGTCCGTGATCGACCGGAAGATCGAGAGGAACCGGGAGAGCTCGAGACCTTCCTCCCAGCGGAGGATGCCGTGGCCTTCCCGCGTCGAGTTCACCGGTGGGAGGCGCCGACAGATGTACTTGAGGCGACCTTCGGCCGGAGGGGGGCTACCGAGGAACAGCCGCCACGACTCCTGGCCCCGGAGGCCGAGCCGTCGATAGGCGTAGAGAACGGTGAGCCCGACCCGGCCGACCGCCGCCCGATGGGCCGCGAGCTGGGCGTCGGCGCGACCGCTCGCGGCGGTGAAACGGATCACGGGTTCGGAGGACGCCTTGACCTCGAGGGGAAACGCGAACTCGCGCCGCAACGCGACCAGGTCGAAGCCGAGCGAGCCGGCCCCCCGGATCACCAGGAACGGCTCGTCCGTCAGTCGTTCGAACGACTCGCGGGATTCCGGAGGCAGCGCGCGCGCGTACGACCGAACCGCGACGGGTTCGCCTTCCAGGAGGGTGCGCAGCTCGCGTTCGTACGCGGAGGACCCCCGGACGGCCACGGGCTCGCTCAGTCGTGGAGGGTGTCTTAATAGAGCGCTCTCACGGGCACGATTTTTCTGCCGACGTCACTCGCCGAAATCGCCGTCGCCGTCCGACGCCGCGTCCGCGGACAACCTCTAAGCCCGGGGCGCCGTCACCGAGTCGTGGCCGCACCGGCGCCGCTCGAGATCCTCGAGTCGGAGGTCTCCGTCGCGCGCGTGCTCGCCAGCGTCGTCGCCGACTCGGATCGGCGCCGAACGGTCCGCGGCGTCGCGTCGCAGACCGCCCGGTTCCGGTATTCGGAGCTGCGCACTCGGCTCTTGCGCGAGCGGGTCTTCGCGGACGCGAGCCGCCTGCTGACCCGGCTCAAGCGTCGGGGTCTCCTGCTCGAGACGCCCGAGGGCCGGGGCGACAAGATCTTCCAGGTGCCGTACCCGGAAGAGCTGCGGCGTTTGCTGCTCGACGAGGTCGCCCGGACCGAGGTGGTAGAGCCCTCGGC
>JASHUL010000252.1 GCA_030039995.1 Thermoplasmata archaeon | reverse complement strand
CGGCAGTTCTGGTTCCTGATGCTCGGCTACCCGGGCGAGACGCTCGAGGACATCGAGGCGACCCTCCAGCTGTTCCGGCGATTCAGCCCCGAAGAGTACTCGGTCTCGATCGCGGTACCGGTCCCCGGCACCCGGTTCTACGAGAGTGTGAAGGACCGGCTGGCGGGGCGCGCGCGCTCTACGCGACGTGCCGGCGGACGGAGCCTGCTGTACGAGGCCGCCTATCCCGAAGTGCTGTACCGATGGGAGCAGGCGAGATTCGGCCTCGAGGCGGCCCTCGGGAAGGCGCGCGCCCGGATCTCCCCTCGCGTCGTGGAGCGGATCGGGCACGCTGCGGACCGGTTCCACGAGAAGGTCGCCACGCCGTTGCTGACCGGCAAGAAGCCCCCGGCACGCGCCGCTTCGTAGCGCGACCCTATCCACCGCGACCCGCCCTCGGGTGGATCGGACAGGCGCGGCCGAGACGGCAGAACCGACACTTCTCCGGAGGAACCGGCGGTATCGGTTTCCGCAGTCGGCCGTACTTGCGGCGGGGCATCGCGGGGTCGAACCTCTACGCGCCGCCCGTTTTCAGCGTGTCGGGCGACCCCCGGGGAGATCGCGTGCCGGGGGACGTTTTGAGGCCCCTCGGCCCGTACCCCCCCGTGACGTTGCAGGACGGGCTCGCGACCCCGACCGGCACGGGACGGTTCCGGGAGCGCGCCGTCGACCGACGGCACCTGCCCGGGACCCACTTCCGGGAGGCGCCCGGCGGCGTCGCCGTCAGCTCGCTCGGGCTGGGAACGTACATCGGGCCTCCCGACGCCACGACCGACCTCGCGGTGGAGCACTCCGTCGCCGTCTGCCTGACCAGCGGTCGGGTCAACGTGCTGGACACGGCGATCAACTACCGTCACCAGCGGGCGGAACGGAGCGTCGGTCGGGCGCTCGCCCGGCTCTTCGAGAAGGGGGAGGTCGTGCGGGACGAAGTGTTCGTCGCGACGAAGAGCGGGTATCTCGCGCCGGACGCTGAGTCCCGTCTCGGCCCCGACGAGTGGGTGCGGCAGGAGCTGTTGCGCCCGGGGGTCCTCAAGCCGTCCGAGGTCGTCGACGACTGTCACGCGATGACGCCGCGCTACCTCGCCGACCAGTTCGACCGCAGTCGCCGGAACCTCGGTCTCGAGTCGGTCGACCTTCTCTACCTGCACAACGGGCCCGACGCCCAGCTCCCCGTGGTCGGGCGCGAGGAATTCGAGCGTCGCCTCGAGGAGGCGTTCGGGTTCTATGAGGAGATGCGCCGCAAAGGCCTCCTCGGCGCGTACGGGATCGCGACGTGGGATTGCCTTCGGATCCCCCGGGCCGACGCCGGCTACTTCTCGCTCGCGTCCGCGGTCCGGATCGCCGAGAAGGTCGGGGGTTCTTCGCACGGGTTCCGGTTCGTCCAGTTCCCGTTCAACCTCGCGATGCCGGAGGCGGCCGCCGTGCACAACCAGCTCGTGGCCGACGACCGCCTCACCTTGTTCGACGCGGCGCAGCGGCTCGGCGTCGCCTGCTTCACGAGCGTCCCGCTCCTGCAGGGGCAGCTCGCCCGCGCCGGCCCGAAGCGCCAGGGCCTCACGGCCGCGCAAACGGCGCTCCAGTTCGCCCGGTCGGCACCCGGGAACTTAGGCCCGCTGATCGGCCAGAAGAGTTCGGAGCACCTCGCCGAGAATCTCGAGGTCGCGGCGCTCCCTCCCTGGGACGCCGCCGGATTCCGCGACGTGCTAACCTAGGGACGCCCGCTTGCGCCGGGCGCGCGCCGGGTGGGGCGCCTCGGTCTTCCCGTCCACCGCCGGAGACTCGGGCGCAACGGCCGTGACGCCGGTACCGAGGGTCGACCGGCCGTCCACCTTCTCGACGCGGACGACCCGATCGGCGATGCCGGCCAGCGCGTCCTCGTGCGACACGAGGATCACCTGCGGAAGGTCGAGCTCGTCCAGCAGCTCGCCCATCCGCACGACCTGCTCCGGGGAGAACCCGTCGGTCGGCTCGTCGAGCAGGATCGTGTCGAGCCGCAGCTCACCGAGCGTTCGTACCACCTGAGCGAGGGCGAGCCGGAACGCGAGCGCGAGGCTGGTCCGCTCGCCGCCGCTCAGCGCTTCGGGGGGGGTCCACTCTCCTTCGATCGCCACGGACGGGGAGAACGACGGGTCCGTGCGCGCGACGAGCGCGGGGTCGTCGATCAACGTCGCGAAGTACCGAGCGAAGTGGCGCTCGAAAGCGGCCTGGGCATGCTGGAGCAGCTTCTTCTCCATCTCGAGCAGGGCGACGCGGAACGGACCCGAGACCCAGACGGCCTTCGACTCGAGGTCCCGCGCTTCCTCGATCCTTCGGGCGCGTTCCGCCCGACCACGGTCCGACTCCGCCCGCCGACGGATCGCCTCGTCGAGTCGAGTGTCGACCCGGACCCGCGCGCGGCGCTGTTCTTCGACCGACGCCTCGACCGTACGTCGGCGGGTCTCCGCCGATCGGAGCTGGGACCGCTGCTCTTCCGCTCGCGAGAGCAGCCCGCGAAGTTCCTCGATCCGTCGCGAGCGTTCCTCTCCCCGCGAGCGGATCGCGTCCGTCTCCCGCTCGATCCGCGCGATCTCGGCCGTGAGAG
The DNA here is from genome assembly GCA_030039995.1 of Thermoplasmata archaeon. Classification (GTDB taxonomy): domain Archaea; phylum Thermoplasmatota; class Thermoplasmata; order Lutacidiplasmatales; family UBA184; genus Lutacidiplasma. The sequence continues at coordinate 4,956 of JASHUL010000252.1, read as the reverse complement.
CGTCGACCGCAAGTTCCGCGGCGCGCAGCCGCTCGGCCGCCGCTCGGTCCCGCTCGACTTCGCGCGCCTGTCGGGCGCGGTCGGACTCAGCGGCGGCGAGGAGGGCCCGGAGCTCCGCCTCGCGTCGCTCGGCCGGTTCGGCCCTCTCCCGCCGTTCCGCGGCGCTCGCGATCGCCCGTTCGAGCTCCCCGAGCGCCGCCGCCCCCTGGGTCGCGCGTTCGTGCGCGCCCGCAGCGACCGCTCGTGCCGTGGCCCGACTCTTCTCGGCCTGGACCCATCGTTCGTGGGCCCGTTCGAACCGTTCTCGGGACCGGCGCTCGTCCTCGGCGCGCGCGCGCGCCTCGACCGACTGCCGGTACGCGGTCTCGGCGAGGGTCGCCGCCTCGTCCGCTTCCGCCCGATGCGGCTCGAACTCGTCCGGCCGAACCGCTTGCCCGCAGCGCGGGCAGACGCCGGCGTGGAGCAGCTCCTCCCATTCGTGCACCGACCCTTGGGCTCGGGTGAGGTCGGTCAGCGCCGACGTCTCCGCCGCACGCAGTCCCACCAGGCGCTCGTCGATCGCGTCCAGTCCCTCGGAGGTCGGCGCCGGCGGCTCCCGAGACGGACCGTCGTGCACCGCGCGCTCGAGGGCCGTCTCCGCCGATCGGACGTCCTCGGCCGCGCGGGCCGACTCCTCGCGAGCGGTCGCACGACGGCGCTCGCCCGCGAGTACCTCCGCACGAGCGGTCTGAAGAACCTTGAGCTCAGGGGCGAGCGCGTCGATCTCCCCACGGTATCCCGCGACCCGGGCCTCCATGGCGGCGAGCTCGGTCGTCCGGGCCGTGAGGTCGCGCGCCTCGCCCCGGGCGACGTCGGCCGCGGCTCGCTGGTCCTCGACGACGCGCGCCCGCTCTTCCCGGAGGCGCGCCCGCTCCGCGAGCGCCCGTCGGTCCGCTTCGTCCTCGCGAACGAGGCTCTCGACCTCGCGCCGGTCGGCGTCGAGACGACGGACGGTCGCGTCGAGCGCCTCGACGTCCTCCCCGGCCGACCGGAGCTCGCGTTCCGCCACGGAGATGGCTTGGTCGAGCGTCGCGCGCTCGACCTCCAGCCGCTCCCCTTCGGCCGCGGCGTTCGCGAACTCTTCGTCGTAATGCTGCAGGAGGTCCGCCTCCGAGCGGAGCGCGAGGGCCGTCCGGCGCAGGTCGGCCGCGACGTCCTGCGCGTTGTCGGCGGCCGTTCGGTACCGTTCGACGCCCAGCGCTTTGCGCACGGTCTCGAGCCGGTCCTGGGGCCGGGCCGCGAGGATGTCCCGCATCCTCTCCTGCGGCACGTAGACGGCCCATCGCCAGAGGTCGGAGTGCGCGGTGGGGCTCGGGTTGTCCGGAAATCCGAGGAGCTCGATCACGCGCTGCCGCAGCTCGGTCGCGGAGTACTCGGTCTTCGCCCCGTCCACGGAGAAGGAGATCCCTTCGGGCTCGAACGCCTCGCGGCCCTTGCGCCGGATCCGGCGGAACCGCCGAGAGACCTCGTAGCGGTGCTCGGCGTCGACGAAGGTGACGGCGACCTCGGCGTGGGTCCCCCCGTGGCGCACGAGGTACGCCGCGTCGACCTCGGACGTCCCGAAGAGGGCCATCTCGATCGCGTACAGGAGGCTCGTCTTGCCGGCCCCGACATCGCCCGCGATCAGCGTCGTGCCCGCCGAGAAGTCGACCGCCCCTGACTCGTAGCTGCGGATGTTGCGGACCCGCAGGTGTCGTAGCTGCATCGGGTTCTCCTACGGGGTCGCGCCCGGTCGGACCCGAAGGAGCCGTCGAGCGCTCTCGATCCGCGCGTTCGCGTAGTCCTGGCGCGACTCGCCCTCGGCTTTCGGCGTCCCGAGCTCGCGGGCGAGTTCTCGGACGACCCGCTCCGCCTCCGCGGGGTCGAAGCCGGGGGGCGCCCCGCCCGCCTGAGCGAGGAGCGAACGGGTCTCGGCGGCTTCGATGTCCGCCTCGCTCGCCGACGCGGCGCCCGCGGTCTCGGGGACCTCGAGCTCCGTCACGTCCCAGTGGACCGTCCCGGCTTCCCGCCCCTCGGTCCGGGCTACCTCGGTGAGGGCGAGCGCGGCCACGCTACCGTCCGCGAGCGTGCCTTTCACCTTCGGGAAGACGAGAACCCCCGGCCGGTCGTTTGCCGCCCGGACGACGGACGCCACGTGCCGGTGCGCCTCCTCGACGCTCTCGCCCGACACGTCGACGTCCACCAGGCGCACCGCGCCGCGCGGGGCGGTCTCGACGTACTCGAGCTTCGGTCGGCCCTGCTCGACGTGCACGATCACGACCCCCTGGTGGGTCGTCCTCGCCTCCCCGTTGACGAGGTCGGTCCGGCTGGTGCCGAAGACGGCGCCGGGATTCACGAGCAGACCTCCGTCCGGTCCCTCGCCCTCGTACGTGTAGTGGATGTGTCCGCCCGCGTAGTAGTCGCAGCCGGCGGGAAGGTCGTCGCGCCGGATCCCCCGGATGTGCGCCCGCAGGCTGGGCGGGAGGTACTCCTCGACCGCGGCGTGAAACTGGAAGATCTTGAACCCCGGCGCGGCGCGGAACGCCTCCGCGTCGACCGCGCGGAAGTACTCTCGGTCGAGTCCGTGGGACCGGCCCGAGATCCCCGCGATCCGCGCGCCGGTGGGTTCGTCGACCTGGAACGGGAGGGTCCACCGTGTCCCCTCCGCCCGTACCGCCTCCGGGGCGACCTTGACGAACACGCCGGTCTCCGCGAGGACGTCGAGCCAGCTCGTGCGATGCGCCACGTAGTCGTGGGAGCCGTAGATCGCGTACACGCGCCGACCTTCGTCCACGAGCTCCTTCAGGGCCGCCGCGACCGGGGCGACCTCGCTCGGGTCCGGCACGGGCGTGTGGAACAGGTCGCCCGAGATCAGGAGGAACTGCGCGTCCCTCTCCGAGACCACGCGGAGGGCCCGAAGCACGCTCTCCCGCAGCGCCGCTCGGACCGCCGGGTCGCGCGGCCACGCCCCGACGTGAGCGTCCGCGAGGTGGGCAAAGACGAACCGGTCGGGCGGCATCGCCGGACCCTACCGGGACGCCGATCCCGACTTCGACCGGTCCGGAGCGGCCGGGGTCACGTCCCCGATGCGCTTCGAAAGCGCGGCGAGCAGCCCCGCGCCGGCGCCCATCGCGAGCAGCCCGACGAGCAGGAAGTCGTCCGCGGAGGACGGCGCCCCGGGGAGACGCGAAGGCGGCGGGGGTGGGACGACCGCGGGCACGCTGGGCGTGGGCGTCCGGTACGTCGCGGCGCGGGCCACCTCGTTCGCCCGGGCGATCATCCCTTGCATCAAGGCGAACAGCTCGGTCGCTTCCTCCATGGTGATCTGGCGGCTCCGGAGCCGACCGACGAGGTAGTTGTATCGCTGGCTCGCGGCCCCGGCGGCCCCGGGGGCCGCGGTGCTCGCGTTCGCGTTTCCGCCGTACACGGGTCCGACCGCCCCAACGCGGGGAGGTTCATCAAGCATCGCTGGGCGGCGGTCTGGACACGTTATAGCAGGGGTCCGTCTTCTTGACCCGATGTCCGGGGAGAACAAGGCGGGCGGCGAGGATCAGGACCGGCACCTCCACGTCCGGCTCGCCGACGACCGCTCGTCGATCTACGACCTCGTCACGGAGTACCTCCAGGCCGCGGGCAAGGCGCCCGACTGGTACTGGCGGACGGCGGGACGGCTCGAAGGCACGGACGCGGAGAACCTCGAGGAGCTCCTCTCGAGCGCGTTCGAAGCCGGGGCGTTCATCGCCCACGAGCACCCGGAGGACCTCAAGTTCGACTGGGTCTCCGAGGAAGAGTGCGAGAAGGAGCGTCGTCGCGAAGAGCGCGGAGAAGAGCGCGAGGCGACGAAGAAGGAACGCTCCAGCCTCAGCCACTACGCCTGAGCGCTCAGTCGGCCGCGCCGGCCCGCCAGCGGAGGCTGCCTCCGCCGTCCACCACCAATATCTCGCCGGTCACGAACCGTGCCATGTCGGAGGCGAGGAAGAGGACCGCCGCCGCCACGTCGTCCGGCTCGCCCCAGCGGCCCCGGGGGATCGTTCGCCGGAATTTCTCCCGGGTGGCCGCGGGCTCGTGCAAGGTCGCCGTCATCGCGGTCCGGACCCAGCCCGGCGCCACCGCGTTCACGCGCACCTTGGGCGCGAGCGCCAGCGCGAGGCTCCGGGTCATCGAGATCATCCCGGCCTTCGCGACGGAGTACGCGAGCAGTTCCGGCTCCGCGATGAGCCCGCTGATGGAGGCGACCAGGGTCACCGAACCGCCGGCCACGGGAAAGTGGGGGCGCGCTGCGCGCACGAGGGAGTAGGCGCCGACGAGGTTCGTCTCGAGGGTCTCCCGCCACGACTGGGGGGAGACGGCCTCCCAGCCCGACGGTCCCGGAATCCCCGCGTTCGCGACGACCACATCGATCGGCCCGAGCTCGGTCCGGACGCGCTGGACGAGGTCCTCGGTCTCGTCGGGTTGGGCCGCGTCGCTCGGGATCGCGAGCGCCCGCCGCCCCAACCGCTCCGCCGCCTGCACGACCTCCCGTGCGTCCTTCGCCGACTTCCGGTAGCTGAAGGCGACGTCCGCGCCTTCGCGGGCGAGCGCGAGCACCGTGGCGCGGCCGATCCCGCGGGACCCACCGGTGACGACCGCGACCTTCCCCGAGAACGGAGCGCTGTCGTTCATCGGAGCGGAACCCCTCCGTCCACACCGAGGACCAGCCCCGTCACCCAGTCGGCCTCGAGGCTCAACAGGTACCGGACGGCGGGGGCGACGTCCTCGGGCTCGCCCCATCGTCCGAGCGGCGTCGCCTTCTCGACCGCCGCCGCGAACCGGCGGTCGGCCCGACCTTCCCGGTTCATGTCGGTTCGAATGTAGCCGGGTGCGACCGAGTTCACGCGGATCCTCGGCGCGAGCTCGAGCGCGAGCGCGCGGGTCGCCTGCTCGACGCCCGCCTTCGCC
>JASHUL010000251.1 GCA_030039995.1 Thermoplasmata archaeon | reverse complement strand
CTCGCAGATCGCCTACACGCTCGGGCCGGTGTTCGCGGTCAACGCACTCGCCACGCTCGTGTTCTACTGGCGGTACCGCCGTTCCTACCTCCGGCGACTCGCCGAGCGGGAGGCGAACCTCGGGGGCCTCCTGCCGGCCGCCGTGCCGCCGCTCGCCCCGGGCCCGATCCCGTCGGTCGCGGAGGTGAAGGGCGTTGAGTGAGACGTCCACCGAACGTCCGGTCTGGAAGACCGGCACGCTCTGGGGGATCCTCGCGCTGTTCCTCGTCTTCGGCACCGTCGGGGCCGCGACGTTCGTCTACGGTGTCCTCGGCCTCGCGGCGGGCGGTCTCGCGTACGTGATCCCGCTCGGAGTCGGCGCGCTCGTCGGGAGCCTGTCGTTCCTGTTCCTCGCGGGCATCCTGTACCGCGTCGACCGCTACCGCGGTGCCACGCAACGGAGGGTCGAGCTCTTTGAGTAGCGTCTCCGCCGACCCCGACGTGGTGGAGTATCGCCGGTTGCGCCGCCGCGTGCTCGACCTCTACGACGCGGTCACCTACCTAATGCTGATCGGGATCCTCGTCCTGGTCGTCTATTGCATCCGCCTCGGGTCCCTCGCGAGCCCCGGCGCCCAGGAGTCGTTCGGGCTCGCGGTCGCGCTGATGTTCCTCATGTCGGCGCTGATCGTCCACTTCGTCGACCGGACGTACCGGGTCTGGCCGCTCGGCCGCCGGATCACCCCGACGCCGCCGGGGCCGGTCACCGCGCGCGCACAGGCCCGCTTCCTCGCGGCCCTGATCTTCGCGATCGCGGTCGCCGCCTGCGCTTACATCGTCGCGGGGTTGTTGATATGAGCACCCTCGCCGACCTCGCGCAGCCGATCACGATCGTCGCGCTGATCGCGGGGTTCGCGGCGTTCCTGATCTGGGTGTTCTTCTACCACGGGACGTGGGCCGTCGCGGCGATCAAGAAGTGGCTGTTCACGACCGACCACCAGCGGATCGGCCTGATGTACATCGCGACCGGCATCATGTTCTTCTTCATCGGCGGGATCTACGCGACGCTGATCCGCACCGACCTCGGCGCGGTGCAGGGTCTCGGCCTCGACCCGCAGACGACCCTCGGGATCACGCCGGACGTCTACTCGACCCTGTTCACGATGCACGGCGTGCTGATGATCTTCATGTTCATCATGCCGACACTCGCCGGCTTCGGTAACTACCTCGTTCCCTCGATGATCGGCTCGCGGGAGATGGCGCTCCCGCGGATCAACGCGATCGCTTTCTGGCTGATCCCGCCCGCCGGCGTGATCCTGATCCTGTCGAACGCGTACGCCGGCTGGACCGGGTACGTCCCGCTGAGCCTCGAGTCGTTCGGGCCGAACCCGTACGGCGTGGACCTGTGGATCCTCGGACTGCACATCCTCACGATCTCCTCCATGCTCGGCGCGATCAACTTCCTGGTCACGATCCTGAAGCATCGTGCGCCCGGCGTCCACTACTGGAACATGCCGCTCTTCGTCTGGGCGACGCTGATCAACTCCGTTCTCCTGATCTTCGCGCTCCCGTCGCTCTCGATCGCCCTCACGTTCGTCCTCTCCGACCGGAATTTCGGGACGCACATCCTCGCGGCGGTCGACGGGACGCCGCTCGGCGGGGCGCTGCTCTACCAGAACCTGTTCTGGTTCTTCGCGCACCCCGAGGTCTACATCATGGTGTTACCGGCGTTCGGGATCGTCTCGACGATCATCCCGAAGCTCGCCCGCAAGGACATCTTCGGCTACGGCGCGATGGCGATCGCGCTCGGCGCCTTCGCGGTCCTCTCGTTCGCGGTCTGGGAGCACCACATGTTCGTGACGGGGATTTCCACGGACGTCCGCTTCGTCTTCATGCTCGCGACGTTCGCGGTCGCGGTCCCGTCGGCGGTCAAGGTGTTCAACTGGATCGCGACGCTCTGGGGGGGTCGCATCTGGATGGCGGTCCCGATGTGGTTCTGCCTCGCGTTCATCACCGGGTTCATCATCGGAGGGCTCTCCGGCCTCTTCCTCGCCTCGATCCCGATCGACTACCTGTACCACGGAACGTACTTCGTGGTCGCTCACTTCCACTACATCCTGCTCGGCGGCACCCTGATGGCGATCTTCGCGGGGATCTACTTCTGGTTCCCGATCATCACGAAGCGCTGGTACAGCCAGAGCTTGGGACAGCTGCACTTCCTGCTCACGTACGTCGGCGTGAACCTGCTGCTGTTCCCGATGTTCATCCTCGGGGCGGAGGGGATGCCGCGCCGCGTCTACACGTACCTGTGGACGGGGAACTTCCAGGCGCTGAACTTCCTCTCGACGCTCGGTGCGTACATACTCGGGATAGGTCAACTGGTCTTCCTGTTCAACATGATCTACAGCTACTACGCCGGCGACCCCGTGACGAGCGCGGACCCGTGGGGCGAGGAGCTGGCCCAGACCGTCGGGGGCCCGGCCGCCCAGCCGCTGCCGTCGCGCGGTCCCGCGCCGATCCCGATCCCGAGCGCGACCCCGGCCGAGAGCCCGTAGAGGGACCGTGCGGGGACACGACCTCTTCCGTATCGCCGCGGTGCTCGCGCTCGTCCTCTGCTACTCGACCATCATCCTCGGCGGTAACGTCATCACGACGGACAACGGGCTCGCCTGCCCGGACTGGCCGACCTGCTACGGGAACGGGAACCTCCTGCCCGCGTTCCAGGGCGGCGCCGCGATCGAGTGGAGCCACCGCGTCTCGGCGTTCTTCCTCTCCGTCGGCGTCCTCACGCTGACGCTCCTCGGGGTCGCGTTCGAACGCTCGCGTAAGGTCCTGCTCCGCCTCGCCGTCGGCTCGCTCGTGCTCGTGGTCACGGAGGCGCTCCTCGGCGGCGTCGTCATCGAGACGAGCCTGCTCGCGGGCGTCGTGCTGCTCCACCTCGCGATAGCGACCGCGCTGTTCGGCATGCTGCTCGTCCTCGCGCTGCTCGCCAACCTCCGCGAGATGCCTCGCCGCTGGATCGACTGGGCGCGCCGCGCCGCGGAAGAAGAGCCGGCCCGAGCGCGGACCCCCTCGAGCGCTCCGGACCGACCTCCCGTCCCGGCGGGCCGACCGTCCGAGCGGCCGGTCGCGGGCGCCACGTCCTGGGAGGGGTGAGCGCCGCGCGTCGCGGGCGCGGGACCGATGGCCGCTCCCGAGAGCCCCCCGGCGGCCCGCGCGACCGTACGGGACTACGTGCAGCTCGCCAAGCCCGGCATCACCGCCCTGATCTGCACCGTCGCCCTCGGCGGCTTCCTCCTCGCGTCGCCCGAGTCCGTCGACGTCGTCCGTCTCGGGATCCTCCTTCTCGCGGGAGCCGCGGCGTCGGCCGGGGCCGCGATGCTGAACCACTACCTGGACCGGGACCTCGACGCCCGGATGAAGCGGACGGCGCGCCGCCCGCTGCCGGACGCGCGGATCGCGCCGAGCGGTATCGTGGCCGCGCTCGGCCTCGCCTTCCTCGGTGGCGGGATCGGCGCGGCGACCTGGCTCTTGAACCCGCTCACGGGATTCTCGATCTTCTTGGGCGGGCTCACCTACGTCGTCGTCTATACGGCGTGGTTGAAGCGCCGTTCGAGCTGGAACATCGTCATCGGGGGATTCGCGGGCAGCGCCCCGGCGCTCGCGGGGGGTGCGGCGGCGGTGGGCCACTTCTCGCCCGCGGTCATCGCGTTCGCGGTCCTCGTCTTCCTCTGGACCCCACCGCACTTCTGGAGCCTCGCGCTCCTACTCAAGGACGACTACGCGCGCGCCGGTCTCCCGATGCTGCCCCGGATGGACGACCTCGCGTTCTCGGGCAAGGTCGTGGTCGTCTCGGCGGCGTTGCTCGTTCCCGCGGCGGCGCTGATCGGCGTTACCGGCGCGCTCGCCTGGCCGGTCCTCGTGCTCATCCTCGCGCTCGGCGCCGGGTTCGTCGCGGTGACGGCGCCGCTCTGGCACGACGTGACCCGCCGGGCCGCGCGGCGCGGGTTCGTCTACTCCGGGCCGTACCTGCTCGCGGTCGTGCTGGCGATCCTCGCCAACGCGCCACTCCTCCGGTTCGGTTTCCCGGCCGGAGTCTAGTTTCCCCGAACCACTCGCACGTCGAGCTTATCTCGGCGGCCCGTCCTAGCTCGGGCGATGCCGGACTCCGACCGGGTCGGAGGGGGCGCCGACCGACTGCGCTCCGCCGAGACCGTCCTGAAGAAGCTCGGGTTCTCCCGCGTGGCGCCCGCGCCGCGGGAGCGGGATACCGCCCCCTCGTTCTGGGTGCAGGAAGCGGGCGTCCCCCGTCGCACGTTCCCGGTCTTCGTCTACGGCGGGACGACCGGTACGGTCGACGAGGGGGTCGACCGATGGGTCGCGGACGTCCACGGGGCGACCGCGCCGCCGCACCGGGCGATCTTCGTCGTGGCGAACGACAGCGCCGCCGAGGCGACGTGGGCCCGGCTCTCGCGCGCGGCCGGCGCCGCGATCGAGAACGAGGTCGCCGTGCTGGTCGTGCCGCCCCCCGAGCGGTCCGACCCGACGCCCCCGCATTTCCACCTGCGCGTCGCCGATCCGAAGGAGATCCTCCGCATCGCGACCGGGGTCGTGGTCGGCCTGTTCCGTCGCGCTCAGGACTCCGACGAGGCCGGTCAGATCGACTTCGAGGAGATCCTCGGACTGCTGCGCCACCGCTTCGGGATCGACGTCCATCGATCGCTCGGCGTTCGGTCGGACGAGGACGCGCTCTACATCCTCTACCAGCTCGCCCAGCGGGACGCATACGCCCCGGGCGATCCGGGCGCGAACCTCCATCTCTTGGTCCTCAAGCCGACCGGACCCGCGGCGCGTCTCCCGTGGTTCGCGGCGTGACGGTGCACCAACCGAGCCGTTAAGAATCGGGCGCCGCTCCTCGCCGGCGACCGCCGTGACCGAGCCGGCCCAGCCGTACCGTTCTCCGTACACCCCGACGCCGGGGAGTTCGACCGCACCGCCGGACGAGACGCCCGAAGAAGGGGTCCGGGAGCTGTGGATCTTCTTCTGGGTCGCGGTCGTGAGCGTCGTGATCATCGCGGTCGCCGGTCTCGGCGCGTGGTTCTACCTCCACCACTAGGGCGCGAACGCACCGGTTCTCCCGCCCTGCCGGAAACCATTATCTAAGCGCCCCCCGTCCGCGGCTCGCCCGGCGGCGTGGGGCCGTGGGGTAGCTTGGACCATCCTTCTTGCTTGGGGTGCAAGAGACTCCGATTCAAATTCGGACGGCCCCATCCGCCGCGGGACCCGGGCGCCCCGTCATGTACACGGGCGAGCTCCGGCCCGGCGCGATGCCCCGCCGTTTCGTCGCCGAACGGCGTCGCGACCCGTACTACCGCGCCGCGCAGCGCGAGGGTCTTCGCTCTCGCTCCGCCTTCAAGCTCGCCTACCTCGACGACCGGTTCGGGCTGCTCCGCCGCGCCACCCGGGTCCTCGACCTCGGGGCCGCCCCGGGCGGCTGGTCGTTGGTCGCGCGAGAACGGCTCGGGAGCGCGGGGGTCGTGGTCGCCGTCGACCCGCGACCGGTCGAGCCGATCCCGGGCGTGCGCGTCGTGCGCGGTAGGGTCGGCGACCCGTCGCTCGCGGAACGGCTCGGCGGACGAGGGTTCGATCTGGTGTTATCCGACATGTCGCCGCGGATCAGCGGCGCGTACTCCACCGACCATGCCCGCTCGGTCGCGCTCGTGCGCGACGCGTTCCGGCTCGCTCGCGACGTGCTCGCTCCCGGCGGCGCGTTCGTCGCAAAGGCGTTCGACGGCGACCTACTGCCCGCCCTCGTGGACGAGCTCGTCCCGTGGTTCGACCGGGTCCGGAAGACGAAGCCTCCGGCGTCGCGCGAGCCGTCGTCGGAGCTGTACCTCGTCGCGCTCGGCTTCCGACCCGACGGGGCGTCCGGTCGGCGGTCCGCGCCGGCGGCCCCGCCCGCTATATAGGTTCACATCTTGACGCCGGTTCCCCGTTTTTGAGGTCTGATTAGTCGTGATCCGGTTCGGACCCGCCGGGATCCCCCTCTCGTGCAAGGGGCGCACGCTGCGCGACGGCATCGCCGACGTGCACCACCTCGGCCTCACGGCGATGGAGGTCCAATTCATCAAGGTCAATCCGCTCACCCGCCTCGCGCTCGACGAGGAGGTCGGGAAGGTGCCGCGCGAGCTCCCGCTCCAGCTCGTGGTGAGCGCGGGCTCGGGGGACCATCAGGGCGGTACACCGTCGCTCACCGCCCTCACGTCGCCCCTGAAGAAACGCGACTCGCTCACGACCCTCACGTGGAGCCTCGCGAAGGACTACGCCGACCTCCAGCAGACCAAGGCGCTCGCTCGCGCGCTCGACACCGACCTGACGCTCCACGCGCCGTACTACGTGGACTTCTTCGGGTCGAGCGACGCCCGGGAGCAGTCGACGCGCCAGATCCAGTGGGCCGGCGTGCTCGCCCAGGGGCTGGGGGCCCGGCTCACGGTCACTCACCTCGGATTCTACGGCGGCGGGGAGCGGGCCGACTCGATCCAGGAGCTGACGGAGATCGTCGTCGACCTGTCGAACTGGCTGAAGCAGTTCTCGCGCGGTGCCGTCCGGCTCGCGATCGAGCCGAGCGGCCACCCGGATGTCTTCGGGTCGCGCGAGGAGGTCCTCGACCTCGTGCACCGGGTGAAGGGCACGGTGCCGGTCCTGAACCTTCCGCACCTCGCCGCGCGCGAGCGCCGCTCGTTCGACGAGCCGGAGCAGCTCGAGCCGATCGTCAAGGAGTTCGTCGCGGCGACGGACGGGCCGCTCTACCTGAACTTCTCGGGCGTCGAGTACTACGGCTCCGGGGAGTTCCGCCTGACGCCGATCAAGCGCGGCCTCGTCCGGTTCGACCCGCTCGCGGAACTGCTCGCGGAACGCGACTACGACGTCACCGTGATCTCGAGCTCTCCGCTCCTCGAGCACGACGCGATGTACATGAAGCTCCTCTACGAACGCGCCCTCACGCGGCGATGGGCGAAGCAGCACGCGCCGCCGCCCGCCGCGCCGAAGAAGGTCGCGCCCGCTCTCGCCGACAAGCCGAAGGGCACGGCCGCGCCGGCCCGCAGGGCCCCCGCTCGGCCGGCCCGAGCGAAAGGGGGTCCTCCCGCCCACCGCCCGTCGCGCCCCGCCCGCCGCGCCAAGGAGAGTCGGTCCCGTGGCGGACGCAAACGCTAACGCCCCGACGTTCGCTCGCGCGCAGCGCTACCTCGGCGACCGCGTCAGCGAGGCGCTCGACCGACTGGACCCGGCCGCGGTCGCGACCGCGGTCGCGATCCTCGCGCGCGCCCCCGCGACGTTCGTCTACGGAGCCGGGCGGAGCGGGATCATCGGGCGCGCGTTCGCGATGCGGCTCGTGCAGCTCGGGCTCACGGCCTACGTCATCGGCGAGAGCGTAACGCCGATCGTCCGTCGGGGCGATGCGGTGTTCATCCTCTCGGGGCGGGGCGAGAGCTCGTCCTCGATCCAGACCGCGAACATCGTACGCCGCGAGGGCGCCGACCTGATCGTCTTCACGGCGCGCGCCTCGTCGAAGCTCGCCCACATCGCGACCGCGCTGCTCACGCTCGACTTTCCCGAGGACCCGGACCGTGCGCGGTTCGCGCCGCTCGGAACGCTGTTCGAGGCGGCGAGCCTGCGGCTCACCGACGCGATCGTCGCGGAGCTCCTGAAGGCACGGGGCGAGTCGGAGGAGTCGATGCGGCGCCGCCACGCCATCATGGTGTAGCCTCGCCGCCACGAAAGGTTTTAGTCCGGCGTCGCTCCGACGGCGTCGTGCCCGCGCGAGCGACCGCCGGAACCTCGACGCTCGTGCCGGTGCCCACTCGGTTCTTCGTCACCAGTGGGAAGGGGATCAACAAGACCAGCGAGCTCAACGCCTTCGACCTCGCGCTGCTGCAGGCCGGTATCGGCGACTGCAACCTCGTGAGCGTCTCCTCCGTCCTGCCGATCGGGATCCGCCAGGTCGACCGGGGACCGATCGCCCGCGGCGCGATCACCCACGCGGTGCTCGCCCGGTACTCCGGCGGGGAGGGCGAGGTCATCAGCGCGGGCATCGCCTACGGTTTCCGCACGGACGGTCAGGGCGGCTACGTCGCGGAGGCGCACCTGCACGGGACGCAGAAGTCGCTCAAGGAGTTCCTCCGCTGGCGGATGCAGGAGATCGCGCACTTCCGCGGCGTGGAGCTGCGCCGCATCCAATACCGGACCGAGGAGCTTTCGATCCCGATGGACCATTACGGCGTCTGCGTCGCGGCGTGCGTCTTCCTGCCCTGACGGGGCCGCCCGTCAGAGCAGCTTGCGGAAGAGCAGCTTGTCCTCGAGACTGCCGTCGATCGCCAGCTTGCGGGTGACGAGGGCTTTCATCGGGCCGATCTCTTTGCGCACGAGGCCGTGGAACGTCGCGACGTCGGTCGTGATCGTCAC
>JASHUL010000250.1 GCA_030039995.1 Thermoplasmata archaeon | reverse complement strand
ATCTACTCGGCTCGGGTCCCCGAGGAGCTCGTGTTTCGAGCCGAACTCGACGCGCTCGCGGCCGCACGATCGGACCTCAAGGTCCATTACACCGTGACCCGGCCCCGAGAGTCGGTCGCACCATGGCTCGGGAGGACCGGTCGCATCGACCGGGCTTGGTTGGAGGCGGTCGGTCGGCCCGACCGACGTCCCCGGTGGTACCTCGCCGGTCTCCCCGAGATGGTCCGGCGCGTCGAGGAGATCCTCACGCGGGAGATCGGAGTCCCTCCCGAGGACGTCGATTTCGAGGTGTTCCGGGGATTCTGAGGGATCGACCCGCTACGCCGGGGCCTCTTCGGGCTCCACGAGGAGCGCCGGGGCCGCGCCGGACTCGACGAACGACGCGCGCACCCCAGGTCGAGCCCGCGCCCGCGCGCTCGCGAGCCACTGTTCGTACTCGGCCCACTCCTCCTCGGAGAAATCGCACATGCCTTCCCCGACCGCCGTTCGAGGCTTGAACCTTCACGAACGACCGGGCGTGGCCCGATCGTGTCTCCTCACCATCCCCCGGGCGCCTCCCGCGGGGCGGCTCGATCGGCCGGTGCACGGACCGCCTCGGCGTTTCCTCTGCTTCGAAAAGCACTATATCCCCAACCACGAGGTTTTCTCGGGGGCGCGTCCGCGCCCTCGAAGCCCGTAACCGGGTACAGCGGGTGGACCGGGGTGACGAACGAGCAGATCGAGATCCTCGACCTGAGCAAGGTCGGACGTGCGGAGTGGGTCCCGCCGATCGGCGCGATGGGGGGACCCCCCGCGCACGAGCTCTACCGTGACCTGGTCGCCCACGCCGGCCTCCGTCTCTACCGCGGGGACAACGGGTCCCCCTGGGTCGAGATCCAGGACGGCGAGCGGCGTCGCCTCTTCCGGGTACCGAGCACGGAGCTCCGGGCGGCCCTCGACCGGTTCCGGATGCGACGCAATCTCCGGCCCGTCCCCGAAAGCGATATCGACGAGTTCGCCCGGGTGGTCGAAGCCCGAATTCTCGACCCGGATGTCCGGATCCCGAACGGCCCACCCGAGACGCACGAACGTGACGCGCCGGGCCTCCCCCGCGAGAAGGTCGCCCCGACGGCGCCGAACGGCTGGGCGGTCGACCAGCTCGACCAGCTCATGCACGAGGTCGACGCGATCCAGGGCCGGGAGAGCGTCGTCCCCGAGTCCACCCGACCTCGCAGTCGGATCCCGGAGCCCCCGACGCCGAGCCATCGGCACGTCCCCGAGCCGTGGCCGACCTCCACCTCGAGCGCGCGCGCTCCTCGAACGGGCGCGGACCCGCGCCTCCCTCGCTACGTTCGTGCCTTGAGGGAGCTCGTACAGGACGGGACGTGGATCGGGAATCTGTCCGAGATCGCCCGACGCACCGGGGACGATACGAGCCAGGTCTTCTGCGCGCTCCTGCAGTTCCACACCGACCTCGTCGGCAACGGCCTCGTGGTCGCTCCCGTTGAGGTCGAGGACGGCTGGCAATGGGTCGTCGTCGATCGGGCTCGGATGCGTCCCGACGTCAGCGGCCCCGAGTGACCTCTCGCGGCCGGGGATGCGCCCGCGCTCAGGTCTCCGCGCGCGCTCGGCGGACGCGACGAAGCACCGCGAGCGCGGTCAAGGTCAGCCACCGGCTCGGCATTCCCGTCCACTCGAGCGCGAACGGGTAGTACGGTGTCTCGATCCGGTAGTTCACCGACTCTTCCGGCGGTATGTCCGGGTGCAACGGGCCGAGGTTCCAGGTTCCGTCGGGAGAGCGCTGGGCCATCAGGTGGTCGACCGCGGGATCGAGCCGGGGGTCCGCACCGAAGCCGAGACGGGTGAGCGTATCGAGTCCCACCAGGAAGTCGTAGTAGTAGTGCACCGGGTAGTGCGCGCGCAGCCAGGGCGCGTACGGCCCCTCCCGTTCCCCGAGCAGGCCGCCCGAGAGGTAGAACTCGGCGCCTCGACGGATCGCCTCTTCGACGTCGGAGCTCCGCCGGGACACCGGCAGAGCGGAGAAGGCGGCCAGCGCTTCCCAGCAGTCGATCGTGCCGCTGTCCGAAGGGAAGCAGTGCCACCCGCCGTCCGCCTTCTGATGGTGCACGAGCCATTCCGTCGACCGAACGACGCGCGGGTCGTCCGCGAAGCCGAGGCGAGTGAACATGCGGGCGGCGTTGCCGGTGAAACAGACCTCGCTTCCCTCGCCGCCGAGACCTCCTTTCGGGCCGTCTTCGGCGGCGAGCATGAGCTCCGCCGCGCGCTCGACCCCGGGGGTCGCCCGCGTCGCTCCGAGGTCGGAGAGCACGAGGAGTCGCCAGTTGGTCGCGATGTACTTTGGGACGTAGAGTTCGCGCGCGCCGGTCCCCGGGGCGTCCCATTGACCCCCGGTCAGCTGGTTCGCGAGGATACCGTGCGCCCAGCCGCGGCTTCCGACCTCCCGCCGGCACTCCTCGAGCTCCGGGTCGCCCTCGGGGCGGTCGCCGAGTTCGGAGAGGAGCCGCCACCGGACCGACGGGTCGTCCGTGGCGAGCAGCCACCGTTCAAGCGCCGGGGGCAGGTCGCCCGTCACTTCTCGGCCGCGACCCGGCCCTTCGGCTTCGCCGTCCGACGGTCCGCCCAGGCCTGGTTGCGCATCGCTAGCCACTCGAAGTTCTCCGCGAGGGTCGGGGAGGAGATCTCGCGGCGCTCCCGCTCGATCGTCGGCTTCAGGAACTGCCAGATCGAACGGGTCATCCAACGGTCGTGGACCATCTCCTCGTTCAGGATGTTGAATTTCACGAGGGTCCCCATCGTTTCGAACAGTTCGATGAACCGGTGCACGTAGAGGAACTCGGGGGAGTCGCGTAGGATCGGATGGATGTTCGGGGTCTCCGCGCCGAGATGCGTCGTGCGGAACCAGTCGATCGCCTTCCGCGTCTCGTCGGAAGCGGCGAGCACGTCGAACCGGAGGAGGAGATCCGCGTCCTCCCATGTCGGACTCTTCACCGGGGCCAAGGGGCTCTACCTCGATTCCGAATCCCTTGCCCACCTCAAGGAGATTTCGTTCGACCGCCGACCGTCTCCGGAGGGCCGGTTCGCGTCAGTGAGGGTCTTCGGTCGGCCCGGGCGATCGGAGGACGATCCCGAGATACCAGAGGGCCCGGCGGAGCCCGCCGAGGGTTCCGAGGGGTCGGACCCACTCCCGGTCGTCGCACAGCCAACGGAAGCCGATCGCCTCGTAGAGGGGACGCCCCATCGGGCTCGAGGAGAGCCACGCCGCCTCCGCTCCTTGCCGGCGGCCCGCGTCGATCGCCGCCCACGTCATCGCACGCCCGAACCCCCGGCGGCGCGCTTCCGGCACGGTTCCGACGAAGAAGATCGAGGTCAAGCCATCGAACGTCAGGTGAGACGAGGTCGCGACCGGTCGTTCTCCGTGGTAGCCGACTTGCCACTCGATCGTCGAAGCTTCGCCCGTCGCTCGCCAAGCGTGTCGGGCGAAGGCGGCCCGGGCGACTCGCCGGGGAATGCCGAACGCTCGTACTTCGACCTCGATGAAATCTTCGAGCTGCCGAACGGTCTCGACGCGGCGCACCACGAGATCGGGAGTCGGGGGAGGGCCCGGGGGAACGGGGAAGAGGAGCATCCTCGGCACCGACTCGCCGACCGACAAACCTGCGCGCTCGACGGCCTCAACGACCGCACGCTCGGGACGTCCCGGGTAGGTGAGCCGCCACGACGGGGACCGGTGGAAGAACTCACGGGCCCCGGGCAGGATCCCGTCGATGTCCGACGTGGCGGACCGGACGAACAGGGAGTTCGTCGCGGAGCTGGGAAGGTCGCATCCCATCGCGACCGCCTCCGACCAATCCCGCCGTCGGGCCCCCGGAGCTTCCTGCAGCGAGAGCCAGTGGAACCGTTCGAGCCCCCGCTGCGTTCGCGCGACCCAATCCGCGGCGCTCGCCCCGGCGGGACCGGACATCGGGGTCGGCTCACGGCACCGAAGAACGCAACGCCGATCGATAGCGAGGGGGTTCGCTCTGGTCGAGTCGCACGGCCTCGCGCAGGAGTTCGACCAGCGCGGGAGCCGTCGCGTCGCGCACTGTCCGCAACTTCACGTGCCGGAGATTCTTGCCCGAGCCCTCGAGGAGATGGTGAGGGTCCTTGAGGGAGCTCCCGCGCCAGAACTCGACCCCCACGTGATGCGAGAAAGCACCGGTCAGAACGACCAGGTCGTTCCCGACCAGCCATGGGTGTCCCCACCGTTGCTCGGTACGAAGCTCGGGCGCGAGGCCACGGATCAGCTCCCGGACCGCAGCCTCGACGCGGTCGAGCGACTCGGGGGGAGAGGGAGGGGACGAGCGTCGCCGCGCCATCGGGGGTCGGCGCTCTCAGCGCGCGGCGCTATCTAACGGGAGCGCGGACGTCGTCCGAGCGTGGTCGGTCCGCGACGACTAGGTCGTCGGGACGATCGGATCTCCCTGGCGAACACGCCCCTCCACGACGACCTTCGCGTACCATCCGCGACGGTCGAGGGTGACTTTGAGGAATTCCGGGCCCCGGTCGGGGCCGACGTACGGCAGGTGGAACAGGTTGTCGCACGGGGTGCACGGCTTCGTGACCTCGAGCACGGCGGTCCCGATACGGAAGCGGCGCCCCGGGGCGAAGTCCGCGTAGGGGATACCGCGCGAAGTGATGTTTTCTCCGAGGTCGCCGGGTTGGACGGGCCAGCCTTCCCGAGCGAACTCCTCCTGCGTCTCTCGGGGCACGATGAGGACGGCCATCGCAGGGTCATCGTGCGCGACGTCGTGTCGATAGACGTTGTAGTCCCCCTCGACCCCCCGCCGTGTGACCTCCGCCTCCGCTACGGGCAGTTTCGGCAGACCGCGCTCACCGGGGGTCGACGATTTTCGGCTCAATTGCAGGACGACGCCGCGCCGAGCCCCGGGTTCGCCCACCGAAGTCCACGCTCCGTTCCGCGCTCAACCGTCCGTCTTCGAAATACGTTTCGCGCGGTCGTTCGCTCGACCGGCCCGGAAGAGGGAGAAGACGTGGACGAAAGCGCCGACCGTGCCGATGGCGAGCGCGGCCGCCGTGACCGAGCCGAGGGTGCCGAGGACGAGGGAGATGCCGGTGGCGGTCCAGACCACGCCGGCGGTCCCCAGCGCGGTCCCGAGCTCACGGCGCTCCTGGCCGGCGACGACGGCGGTCGCGAAAAACAGTCCCACGCCGACGATCGCGGCGAGCTCACCCTGGTCGGCCTCGACCACGACCGCGAGGATTGTGATGAGCGCGCCGAGTACGGCGAGGGAACGCCACCATGCGATCGTGTCTTCGAAGTTAAGGAAGGTCGACGGACGGTACTCCGACGGGTAGACGACCCGGTCCTCGACGACGATCACGGGCCGGTCCCGGTCGGCGGGCGAGTAGTCCGACGTGCGGGAAGTATGCGCTACGAACTATATCCGCTCCGCCGCGGACCCGCCGCGGTACGGCACCGGAAAATCTCAAAGCGCACGTCGCCAAGGTCGTCGGGGTTGGTCGGTGGAGCTCGGGTTCGCGCTCGTCTTCGGAGTCGCGCTCGGCTTCTCCCTCACGATCCCGCCGGGCCCGATGAACGTGCTCATCGCGGCCCAGACGCTCCGCTCGTTGCGTAGCGGCATCATCACCGGATTCGGGGCGATGAGCGCCGACCTCGTTCTCGGGGTCCTCGTCTACGCGCTACACTCGGTGGTGGACCTCGACGCGATCGTCCGCTGGATCTACCTCGTCGGTGCGGTCGTGATGGTCGGATTCGGTGTCTGGGTACTTCGGAGGGCCTCGACCCCCCGCAGCGAACCGTCGGCCGGAATCCGAACGTACTCCCAAGCGGTCCTCCTCGGAGTCACGAACCCGTTTCAGATCGTCTGGTGGCTCACCGCGGGGCTCGCGTTCGCCTACTTGGGAGGTGTCGTGCTGTTCGTCGGCCTGTTCGGGGCGGTCGCCATCTGGGTCGTCACGTTTCCCTACGCGCTCCACCTCGGCACCCGAGGACGTCCCGGGGTCGAGCGCGCGGTCGCGTACGTCTCGGCCGCGATCATGTTCGCCTTCGCGGCGTACTTTCTCTTCCTCGCGGCGTGATCACGCGCGCGGGGTCGGCGCGCCCTTCAAGCGTTCGGCGAAGTGGGATCGGAACTTCGCGACCTTCGGAGCGATCACGGCCTGACAGTACCCTCCCGAGGGGTTGCGCCGGAAGTAGTCGTGGTGGTATTCCTCGGCCGGATAGAACACGGAGAACGGCTCGAGCTGGGTGACGAACTTCTTCTTCCAGAGCTTCTCTCCTTCAAGCTCGCGCACCACCTCCTCCGCGGTCGCCTTCTGCGCGGCGCTGTGGTAGAGGACCAGCGAACGGTACTGCGTGCCGACGTCCGCCCCTTGACGGTTCAAGGAGGTCGGGTCGTGCACGGTGAAGAAGATCGTCAACAGGTCATGGTAGGACAGGACCTTGGGGTCGAACGTCACCTGCACGACCTCGGCGTGCCCCGTGCGGCCCGTGCATACCTGCTCGTAGCTCGGGTTCGGGAGCGTGCCGCCCGCGTACCCCGGCTCGACCTTCTCCACCCCTTCGAGTTCGCTGAACACCGCTTCGGTGCACCAGAAGCAGCCGCCGCCGAGCGTCGCCACCTCCCGGCCGCCGCCCCCCGACGCCCCTTCCATAGCGTTCGGGAGAGCGTCCGTTCGCGGATAAGTGGGCGGTGAACCGAGCGACACCGCGCTCGGCTCGAACTAAAGAGGCTCTGACGCTCGGTCCGGGCCGGTGGACGACGTGAGCACGTGCCCGGAGTGCGGCGCCGAAGTGACCTATTCCGTACACGAGGCCCGGGTGCTGACCGGGACGTGCGCGGACTGCCACCGGGTCACCACGCTGGTGGAGGGCACGCTCCCGCTCGGCTCTTCCGGAGGCTCAACGCCGTCCTCCCCGCCGGCGTCCGGCCCGGCACCCGCGGGCCCGGAGTGCGCCGACTGCGGGGGTCCCCTCACCGTACGGGCCCGCGAGGACGGAACCCTCGAGGTCGCCTGCGAAGAGTGCGACACGACCACGAGATTCGTTCCTCAGGAAGGAGGTCGACCGTCCCCGCCGCCCCGGCGCGAAGAGCGATGGAGCCGCGGGTCCCGCTCCCCCCGGGACGATGCGGAGCGCACACCAAGGTCGCGACCCTGTCGGCAGTGCGGCGCGCCGCTCACCTTCACGACGGCCGAGGACGGTACGCTCACGGGCGAGTGCGCTTCCTGCGGGAACCGCTTCTCTCTCCCTCCACGTCGCACGGGACCCGCCGGAACGCGCGACGGTTTCCGCCAGGGGTTCGGGGGCCGGGGCGGACGACGAGACGACCGAACCCGTGGTAGCTGGTCCGGCCGGGGACGAGCCAGCGGACGCCGCTACGGGGACCGACCGGGCAACTTCCGTCCCCGCCGACGTCCGAGCGAGGACGACACCGACGACGACGATCGGCGACGGCGGCCCGCCCGCCGCGACTGATCCGACGTCGGCGCGCCCGGGGACATCGAATGGCATCCGCCTCCACGGCACGCCGACCCCCTCGAGTGCTCCCGTACGCCTCTACCGCGGAACTCTACGACCGGATCTATTCGTGGAAGGACTACGCGGCGGAGTCCCGGCAGATCGTCGGGTGGATCCGCCGATTCGGGCGGCCGCAGAGCCACTCGCTGCTCGATGTCGCCTGCGGAACCGGTGCCCACCTAGCGTACCTGTCGCGGACTTACGAGGCCACCGGGGTCGACGTGAACGAAGGGATGCTGTCGGTCGCTCGCCGCAAGCTCCCTCGGGTGCGTTTCGTTCGCGGCCGGATGGAGTCGTTCCGACTCGGTCGGCGGTTCGATGCGATCACCTGCCTCTTTTCGGCGATCGGCTATCTGCCGAACGAGAGCGACCTCCGTCGGACGCTACGGAACTTTGCGCGACATCTCGAGCCGGGGGGTGTCGCGATCGTCGAGCCCTGGTTGACGCGAGCGAAGTACCGCACGGGTGCCGTCCACGCGCAGATCCTCGGGACCCCGGACCGCCCGATCGTGCGGATGAACATCTCGGGTCGACGGGGGAACCGCTCCATCATGGACCAGCACCACCTGATCGCGACTCCCCACGGTATCCGGCACTGGGTCGAGCGGCACGACCTCGGTCTGTTCGAAGTAGCGACGTTCCTCGCTGCGTTCCGGGCGGCCGGATTCCGGGTTCAGTTCCGACGCCGCGGGTTCATGAAAGGTCGGGGCGTCTACGTGGCCGTGCTGCGCTCTCCGCCCTCGGCGGCCCGTCCCCGCCCGCGGCGGGTCACTCGAGGATCGTCGTCGTCGCGGCGGGCGCCCGGAAGTTGACCTTCCGGTGGGTCCCATCGCACATCGGCTTCTTCTCGGAGTGACCGCACCGGCAGAGCGCCACGTCGGCCTTCCCGTCGACGAGCACGAGGTTGGGCCCGTTCTCGATCGACTGTACGACGACCTTCGTCATGGATACGGCCAGCGCCGTGGGCGGGATAAACCCCCGCTCACCCGGACCAAATTTGGTTACGCCGGCGTCCCTAGCCACCGCTCAGTGCTTCGACGCCGCCGGGGCATCGGGCACGAAGACGAGCGAGATCGAGTTCACGCAGTGTCGGGTGTTTCGCGGCGTGAACCCCTCGCCCTCGAAGACGTGGCCGAGATGCCCGTCGCACCGGGCGCACCGTATCTCGATTCGCTGCCCGTCCGGGTCCGATAGACGTCGCACGGCGCCCGGGACCTCTCGGTC
>JASHUL010000249.1 GCA_030039995.1 Thermoplasmata archaeon | reverse complement strand
GATGCCGAGCTCGAAGCCGTCCTCGCTTCGCTGAAGACGAACATCAAGGTCGTCGGCTGCGGCGGCGGCGGCTGCAACACGATCAACCGCCTCGCCGAAGAGGGACTGAGCGGCGCCGACATGGTCGCCTGCAACACCGACGCGCAGCACCTCCTTGCGATTCACGCGCCCAAGAAGATCCTCCTCGGGCGCCGACTGACCCGGGGCCTCGGCGCCGGCGCCTTGCCTCAGGTCGGGGAGCAGGCCGCGAAGGAAGCCGACGAGGAGATCAAGAAGGCACTCGCGAACTCGGACATGGTGTTCATCACGCTCGGGCTCGGCGGTGGCACCGGCACGGGGTCCGCGCCCGTCGTGGCCCAGTGCGCGAAGGACGCGAACGGGGGCAACCCGCTCACGATCGCCGTCTGCACGCTGCCGTTCGCCTCGGAGGGCCTCGTGCGCGCGGAGAACGCGATGTGGGGGCTCGAGCGGCTCCGCTCGACGATCGACACGGTCATCACGATCCCGAACGACCGGCTCCTCGAGCTGGTGCCACGTCTGCCGATCCAGACGGCGTTCAAGGTCGCCGATTCCGTGCTCGCCCGGGCGATCCGCGGGATCACCGAGATCATCACGCGCCCCGGGCTCGTCAACCTCGACTTCAACGACCTGCGCACGATCATGAAGGGAGGCGGGGTCGCGCTCATCGGGATCGGGGAATCCGAGAGCGAGAACCGCGCCGAGGACGCGGTCCTCGAGGCGATCAACTCGCCGCTGCTCCGCGTGGACATCGCGGGCGCGTCGGGCGCCCTCATCAACGTGACCGGCGGCCCGGACATGACGGTCAGCGAGGCGCAGAAGGCCGCCGAGGTCGTCCAGAAGTCGATCAGCCCCACGGCCCGCATCATCTGGGGAGCGGCGGTCGACCCGACGATGCAGAGCACGATCCGGGTGATGCTCGTGGTGACCGGAGTTAAATCCCCCCAGATTTTCGGGGGGACGCCGGCGGGTTCCGGTCCCGGCAAGAAGTCGGGCCCGGACATCGACGTCGTGCACTAGGGAAACCCCATGGCCTTCCTCGACCGCGCGCGCCGCGTACAGGACAGTTTCGACGGTCGGCTCCGCACCGTCGGCCACGGCAAGTACGGCCGGATCCTCCGGATGGCGCGTCGACCGACCCAGGAAGAATACGTCAAGGTCCTCGAGGTGACGGCGCTCGGCGCGGTCCTGATCGGCCTGACCGGGTTCGCGATCTACATCTTCTTCAATCAGGCGGGACCGTGGCTCTGGGCGAACTTCTTCTCGACCCTGTAGGTCTCGCCCCCGAGTAGGAGCCCCGAAACGATGAGTCCCGCCGACGACGAAGGCATCGGTCTGCTGTCGGGCGCGCCTCCCGAGCCCGCGCCGAAGAAGGCGGAGGCCGGAGCCCCCGCCGCCGCGGCTCCGCCGCCCGCGCCGGTCGCACCCGCCCCCCCGAAGCCGCAGGTGTCGGCCGTGCTCACGCTCAAATCGGTCGAGGAGGGCCCGCGCAACGTCACCGCGGACACCGTCACGACGCTCAGCGCGGTGCTCACGAGCAAGGCGACCGACTCGCTGACGGTGCCGGTCGGTATCGAAGTCGCCTACACGTCCACGTATCCCGGCGAGGGGGCGGAATGGCCCGTTCAGTGGACCCCGCCCGGGAAGCGCAAGGCGGAGGAGCTGTTCGCCCGCAAGATCACCACGTCCGTCACGATCGCACCGGGCGCCGGCGTTCCGCTCTCCTTCGAGATCACCGCACCGGTCGGCGTCCGCTACGGCGACCGGGTGGAGGTGCGTCTCACGGTGGCCGACCCCGACGGGGGAGGGCCCGCGCTCCGCCTCACGCTCGCGGCGGTCGCTCGGCAGGCCGTCCTCGCGATCAAGACGTCGCGGGGCTACGAGCGCGAGGTCGCCGACACCCTGCTCGCCCGCGCGGAAGAGAAACCGGACGTCGTCTTCGCGATGCTCGTCCCGTCGGCGCTCCGCGGCTACGTCTTCGCCGAGGGGATGAGCTTCGAAGGGGTCCGCGAGATGCTGAAGGGGATCCGGAAGGCCCGGGGCCTCGTGGACGGCGAGACGACCCTCAAGGAGGTCGAGCCGCTCCTCGTACCGAAGATCACGGTCGAAGGGTTCGTCGAGGGCGCCATCGTCGAGCTTATCTCGGGACCGTTCAAGGGCGAGAAGGCCCGCGTCAAGAAGATCGACCAGGCGAAGGAGGAGATCACCGTGGAGCTGATCGAGGCGGTCGTGCCGATCCCGGTCACCGTGCGCGGGGACCACGTCCGGATGCTGGAGCGGGGAGGCGGCAAGAGTGGCGGATGAGGTGAGCGTCCTCGTCGAGGGCGGCAAAGCGTCCGCCGGACCTCCGCTCGGACCCGCGCTCGGTCCGCTCGGCGTGAACGTGGGTCAGGTCGTCGCCCAGATCAACGAGAAGACCAAGCAGTTCGCCGGGATGCGCGTACCGGTCGTGGTGCGCGTCGACCCGGCGACCCGCGCCTTCACCCTCACCGTCGGCCGACCGCCCGTGGCGGCCCTGCTGCTCAAGGAAGCCGGGAAGGAGAAAGGCTCCGGCAAGCCGAAGACGGAGACGGCGGGGGACGTCTCGCTCGCCGCGGTCCAGCGGATCGCGGAAGCGAAGGGCGACGACATGCACGGCCGGTCGGTCGAGGAGAAGATGAACCAGGTGATCGGCACCTGTGTCTCGCTCGGGCTCACCGTGGACGGCGAGGACCCGCGCGCGCTCCTCAAGGGTCGCCTCGCGGCTCGGGGCGCCCGATGATCGGCCCGGGCGGGCCCCCGCCCGACCTCGCGAACGCCGAGATCGTCGATTACGAGATCGTCGGCGGCGACGGCAAGCTCCGCCTGAAGCTCAAGGACGGCTCGGTCGTCGAGATCCGGCTCGAGATCATGAACATCCTCCGGGCGGGGAACGACCCGAACACCGGGCTGCCGGCGTACGTCGTGCAGTCGGCGCCGCTCGTCCGCTTGGTCGAGACCCCGAAGGAGCTGCGCAAGGCACCGCTCCGCCCGCCGCCGAAGGACGCGAAGGCGGCGACCGGCTTCGGCTGAGCCCGACCGCGCCGTTCATCCGCCCGACCTCTATCCGTCCGTGATGGTCTCGGGACCCCGGGAGTTCGCCGAACGGTGGATGCGTCGCTGGAAGGTCCCGGGGGCCTCGGTCGGGATCGTCGAGCGAGGTCGGCGGACCGTCTTCCGGTCGTACGGGTATCGGGACCGCGAACGTCGGCTCCCGGTATCGGAACGGACCGTCTTCGGACTCGCGTCGGTGACCAAGTCGTTCACGGCCCTCGCCCTCCTCCGACTCCAGGAGGAAGGGAAGCTCTCGGTCCACGACCCGGTGGTCCGGTACCTGCCCGAGTTCGGGACCCCGGACCCGCGCGCGAGCCGGAAGATCACGCTGCACCACTTCCTCACGCACTCCTCCGGTCTCCCTCCGCTCCCCTCGATCTACTATACCACGGTCCGGGCCCTCCACGAGGACCCTCCGTTCGACCCCCGGGCCGCCCGGCGCGTCGGGATCGACCCCGACCACGCGCCGATCGATACGTATGCCGAGCTGATGGAGTATCTCCGGAAGGCACGGTACCGGCTCCTCGGACCTCCCGGGGCCCAGTTCAGCTACTCCAACGAAGGGTTCGGGTTGCTCGGAGCTGTCGTCGAGCGTGTCACGGGCCGGACCCACGAGAGCTACCTGGAAGAGGCGGTCCTACGGCCCGCCGGAATGCGTTCGACGACCTACGACCCGGGGGTCCTCTTTCGATACCCCGAGGTGACGGTCCTCTACTCGCCGCGTCGGACCGGTCGTCGACGCGGGTGGGCCCCGTCCGAGACGTGGTGGAGCGACACGTGCTTGCGGGCGTGCGGGGGCCTCCGGTCGAACGCCGAGGACCTCGCCCGCTACCTCCAGATCTATCTTCACGAGGGTAGGGTGGACGGCGAACGGGTCGTCACGGCGCGGTCGGTCCGTGCGATGACGCAACCGCACGTTCCGGTGGAGGGCGGCGTGTCGTACGGGTACGGCATCGAGGTCCGGCCCGACTACCCCGGCTCACCGATCTACTTCCACAGCGGCGGCCTTCCCGGGGTCTCCTCCCACTTCGTGGTCGCCCCCCGCCGGGGCGTCGCGGGCGTGGTGCTCACGAACGCCGAGGGGGTCAGCGCTCCGCGGGTCGTGATGGCCGAGGTCAACGCCCGACTCGGGCGGCCGCTCGATACCCCTCCGTTCGCGGTCCCTCGACCCATCCGCGAGCCGGACCGCCCGCTTCGAGAGTACACCGGATGGTTCGGTTCGGGCGAGGGGATCTGGGTTCGGGTGACAGCGGCGGGCGCCCAACTGCGCCTCGACTTCCGCGGCATCGAGTTGGTCGTCGAGGACCTTCGGGCCCGACCCGCCGGTCACGACCGGTTCGTGGTCCGATTCGGCGGAGCGCCGGGCGAGGTGCGGTTCGGGCGGGATCGGCGGGGGCGGGTCTCGAGCTTCTTCGTCGGGCACCGGTGGCTCCGCCGGCGGACCGCCGCGGAACGGCGGGGAGCGCGTCGCGGGCGGACCGTGTGGTGAGCTAGCACGGATGCAGCACAACGCTCAAAACCCCGAAGAAAGTCGGACACCCGTGGTCGACCTCCAGGAGACCCCGGCGGTGCCTCCGACCGACTACGGCGGGGACGAGCGCGCGGGCTACTTCCTGGCCGGCGCGATGATGATCTTCCTCGGATGGGGACTCGGCGTTCTCCTCAACCTCGCGCTCCACATGACCGCGCCCGCGAGCGGGCTCACGGTCGCCGGGATCTACTTCGGACCGACCGTCGGGACGTACGCCTGGGCGGCCGTGGGCTTCGGGCTCGTGACCGGCCTGGTCGGTGTCGGGCTTCTCTTCGTCGGCCAGTCGACCCCGAAGGGCCGCCTCGTGCTCCCGGGAACCGACTACTGAGCCCGCCCGATCGCGGGCGGCCGGGGCCGGTGCGATAGGCGTCGGGACGGCGGGGTACGCGCCGAGACCGGACTCTTCGAGTTCTTCAAGGACGCCGCACAGTCCGCGCAGACGCGCTCGTCGGCGTCCAGGTCGTTACGGCAGAAGGTGCGGCCGCAGACCGTACATCCGAGCGATGCGGGGAGCCCGCACCGCGCACACTGCCCAACCAGCACCGGTAAGTTCCCTCCCGGAAGGAACCTCAGCGGACCAAGAGCCCACTCGCCTTAAGCCCTTCGACGAACCCCGCCGCGAACGCCGACCGGGCCACGTACCGCGCGGCCCGACGGGCCCGCGCGCTGCCCGACGCGAAGCTGACCCCAAAGCCGGACGCCCGCAGCATGCCGGCGTCGTTGTCCCCGTCCCCGAGGACGACGCAGTCGAGCGGAGTCCACCCCATCGGCGCGAGCGCGCGTTCGAGCGCCGGGAGCTTCCCCGCGCCCCGTTGCATCAGGTGGATCGCGTAGCCGGTGGGGATCGCGTCCACCGGGAGGCGGTGGGAGGCCAGCACGCGTCGGACCCGACCGACGGGAACGGTCGGTTCGAGCGCGACCTCCGTCTCCCGCCAGCGGTCCGTGAACAGACGCCGCACGGGAACCCCGGCGCTCCGGAGCACCCGAAACGCCCGCAGCGCCACGGTCCGGTCGGCGAGCCGCTCGACCCGATCTTCGTCGCGGGAGTGTCGGTAGACCAGGCCGCCGTTCTCCGCGACGATCGGGCCCGACAGCCCGAGGGAGCGGTGCAACGCGAGCGCGATCGGGAGGACGTTGCCGGTCGCGAGCACGACCGGGATCCCCCGTTCTTCGAGACCCCGCACGGCGCGGATCGCCCGAGGGTCGATCCGTCGGTCGGGACCGGTGAGCGTACCGTCGACGTCCGTGACCACGGCGCGGTACCGAGGCAAGGACCGCGGCGGCCGTCGGAGCCCCACGGACCCGCTCCCGGTCACGGCGCGGGGTCCGCCCGCCGTAGGGCGATCGCCCGCCGCAGCGCGGCGGCGACTTCCTGCCCGTCGCGGCGTCCGCGGACCTCGCGCATGACGTCGCCCATGAGCGGCGAGAAGGCGGCATCGCCGCGGTCCCGAACGATCGCCTCGTTCGCCGCCACGACCCGCTCGATGAGTCGTTCGAGATCTTCGGCCGAAAAACCCGAGAGCCCGGCCCGCTCGATCGCCGCGGAGAGGTCCGGAGCACCTCGCGCGAGTTCGGCGAGGACGTTCGGGATCCCCTCCTTCGCGAAGTGACCGCTCGCCTGGGCCCGGAGCAGCTCGTCGAGAACCCGCGTCGGGAGGGCGGGCGGTTCGGCGCCCTCCGGACGTGGGACGTTCGGCAGGTCCTGCACGATGAGACGGGCGACGATGGCGGGGGCATGCCCCCGACGGACGAGCTCCTCGAACGTGTCGCTCTCGCCCGCCGCGACCAGCTGGGCGATCAGTTCGCGGGCGAGACCGGTCTCCCGCGCGAGCCGGTCCCGCAGTGCGGAGAGCGATTCGGGGAGGCGGCTTGCCAGACGCGCGAGGTGTTCGGGAGTGATCGGGATCGGCGCGATGTCCGTTTCGGGGTACATCCGTTCCCGACCCGGGAGCGGCCGCGAGAACCGCGTGCGGCCGTCGGGCAACGGGTCCCGGGTTTCGCCGGGGACGCCCTCGATCGCGGCGGTGGCACGCACGCGGACCCGCTCCAGTGCGGCGTGCGCCCGGACCGAGTCGCCGTCGGCGACGAGGACGAAGGCGTCGTTCGGGCCGGCCCCCAGCGCGACCCGCACCTTTTCGAGGTGGCCGGCGTCGACCCCGTACGCCGGAAGCTCGTCCGAGTGCAGTAACCCGCGCAGGCCGACCGAACGGGCCTGGTCGGCGAGCTCGCGACCGAGCCGCTCGTCCGAGCCCGGCGGAGCGCGCAGGAGCCCGGCGAACCCGGGCAGCCGGAGCCCGAGGATCGGTCCCCCCTTGCGCGCGGGGCGCGCGAGCGGCCCGGTATCGACCGACCCGAGTACGGTCGTCAGGTCGGTGACGCGCGTCCCGTCGAGCGACGCGCCGCGGCCCCGCAGTTCGTCGGCCACGTGGAGCAGGACCTCCTGCCGTCCGACCTCGCGGTCGACGTACTCGGCGATCTTGCGCAGCTCCTGGACCCCCTTGATCTCGATGCGACGGCCCCGCTCCGCCGAGACGTTGACGTCCTCCCGGATCGTCCCGATCCCGCGGCGAGCCCGTCGGGTCGCGCGCACGAGCGCACCGATCTCCTCCGCCACCGCCCGTGCCTCGGCCCCGGTCTCGATCTCGGGACCGGTCGCGATCTCCACGAGCGGAATCCCCAGGCGGTCGAGTCGGTAGGTCACCTCGCCGTCGGCCTCGCGGACCTTGCGCGCCGCGTCCTCCTCGAGGCAGATCGACGCGATCGAGTACCGCTTTCCACCGAGTTCGAGAACGCCGTCGACCGCGACGAGCGCGGTCCGCTGGAAGCCCGCCGTGTTCGAGCCGTCGACGACGATCTTCCGCATGACCTCGATCTCGTCGACGGGACGCGCGTGGAGCAGCAGCGCGAGGGTGAGCGCGACGTCCAGCGCGGCCGGGTTCAGCGGGTGGGGCGGCTCCTCGTCCATCTCGACAAGGCAGCTCGCGTTGGAGATCTCGTACCGATACAGAAGGCCCCGCGCCGCCTGGAAAGAGGTCGCGGCATCGACCGCCCGATTCTCCCCGCTCGCCGGTCGGAGCCGGCGGGCGAACGACCCCTCCACGACCTCGGTGAGGTCGCTCGGGCAGTCGCAGAACAGCTTGCCGGTCGCGAGCTGCTGATGGACCTCGAGTCCCGCTTTCACGAGTCACCGCCCGAGCGGTGGCGCCACTCGAACTCGCCGGCGACGTCGGACAGGAGCAATGCCTCCACGGCCCGCGGGTCGCTCGCGTGGCCGAGCGCCCACAGGAGCTTCGCGTACGCGACCTCGGGGAGCAGGTCACCCAGATAGACCACCCCGGCGCGTTGGAGCTCCCGACCGGTCGCGTAGACGAACGGGTCGACGTTCCCTTCGAGGCATTGCGTCGTCATCGCGACGACCTTGCCCGCCGCGACCGCGCGACGGATCCAGTCGAGGTGGACGGACGAAACGTGACCGAGCCCGGTGCCCGCGAGCACGAGCCCGCGAAGGTCCTTCGCGAACGCCTCCGCGCTCTCGGGGGGAAGGCCCGGGAAGGAGTACAAGAGACCCCCCGCCCGGTCGATCGGGCCGTCCAGCCGGGGAGGACCCGACGCGGCGGGCCGGACCTCTCGGTCCCAATGGACCCCGTCCGCATCGACGTAGCCGATCGGGGGACCGTTCCGACTCTCGAAAGCGTCCCGTCGGCTCGAGTGCATCTTGCGGACCCGCGTTCCGCGGTGGATCGCGAAACGGCCGTCGGAGAGGCCGGCATGCATAACGACGAGCACCTCACCGACGAGGGGGCTCCGCGCGACCCGGACGCCGGCCGCGAGGTTCGACGGCCCGTCGGACGACGGGCGGTCGGGCGACCGTTGGGCGCCGACCAGCACGACCGGTCCCGGTAGGTCCTGGAGGAGGAAGCTCAGCGCGGCCGAGGTGAACGCGAGGGTGTCCGTTCCGTGGGCGACCACGACGCCCTGCGCTCCGTCCGTGAACTCCGCGACGATACGTGCGGCGAGCGTGACCCAATCGTCGGGAGCGATGTCCTCGCTGAGCCGGTCGAACACCGGCACGATACGGACCGGACCCTCGGCCTGCAACTCCGGGTAGAAGTCGAGGATCTCGCCTTCATCCTGGACCGGACGTACCCCGCCGGTCTCGTAGTCGACCCGGGACGCGATCGTACCGCCCGTGGTGAGAAGGGAGACCCACGGCCCGTTCCCGCCCGCCGTCCGCGCACGCCCCTGAGGAGCGGTCGGGGTTCGCTCGGATTCCGGCGGGAGAAAGCGAAGCTGGGACCCCGGAGAAACCCGAACCCCCACATTGTACCCCGAGTCCAACTTGAGCTGCACCACGCCATCGTCGGCCGAGTCGGGCCTCGGCACGAGAGTGCCGGTCCACGTCCGACCGCGGTCGTCCTTCAGTTCCAGCCGCTGCCCCGCGCGCGCGGACCGAAGCAGCGACCACGGGTCGTCGGGATCCGCGCCGGACATCGGACGACTCGGAGACCTCGGACCGCCGAGGAACGTCGCCGGCTCATAACGGTCACATCGGGAGCGCACCGCGCGGACCCGACCTTTTATACGCGACCTTCCTCGGCGCGCGGGGTACGAGCGAACCGCCAGATGCCCGTGTGGGGTAGCTACGGGGCGGGCCCCAGCCCGACCCGCTGCACTGGATTATCCTAGAGGCCTGCGGAGCCTCAGACCTGGGTTCGAATCCCAGCACGGGCGTTCCCCGGTTCACCCCACGGTTCGTGACGGCCGGAGATGATCGGCCGAGCGGGACTCGGAGGAAAGCCGAGGGCCGTGCGCGGTCGAAGCTACCCGGGGCGCGTTCGGGCCGAACGGGCGGCACTCCTGCCGGAGACGCCGCTACGGCCGCGCGATGTAGTACTTCGCGATGCCGCGTTGGGTCTGGATATTTCGGCGCTCGATCTTGGCCTTCTCCGTGAGGAGTTCCAACCGATTCATCAGGTGGAGAAGGCGCATGCCGCGGGCGATGCCGGCCACGTCGGTCTCGTTCGGGGGGGCCTTAAGACCGGGCTCGCCGATGGCGATCCCGATCTGCTCGGCGGTGAACGGTTCGTTCGGGTGTTCGCCCAGGAAGGCGGTCACCCGTTCTTCGAACGAGCCCGGTGATCGTTCACGGTAGAAGGCGTCGCGAGGAGCCTGCACCGCGCGTCGGGAGTTCTCCGCTCCCCATGAATGTTCCGGCGCGACCCGCGACCCGCGCGGCGGGCGCCGACCTGCACCCCGCGGCCACGACCCCGAGTCTCGCCGAATCGACCGCCCCTCCGGTCCGCGGGTCATCGGGGCGGGCGAAGGCCGGAATTAGTCCAAAATCGTATTATACGGAATCGAATTATATGCTTCGTCTCGGAGTCGGGCATGCAGCGTACGGAAGGACGGGGAAGCCCCGGTGATGCGGCCCGGGACCGTCCCTGGCAGGCGCTGCGGGAGGCGAACATCCTCCTCCGCGAGCGCTTTGCGCACTCCCTTCAAGGTTCCGACCTCTCCTATTCGGATTTCGTCGCGCTCTACCGCTGCGAGCGCACTTCGGCGAAGGCGTCCGACGTCGCCCGCGCCCTCGGGCTCACCGCGGCGGGAACGACCGCCGTCATTGACCGACTCGAGACACGTCGGCTCGTCCGTCGCGTCCCCGACCCGTCGGACC
Organism: Thermoplasmata archaeon; assembly: GCA_030039995.1. Taxonomy (GTDB): domain Archaea; phylum Thermoplasmatota; class Thermoplasmata; order Lutacidiplasmatales; family UBA184; genus Lutacidiplasma. The sequence goes on along the minus strand of JASHUL010000249.1, from coordinate 3,730 downwards.
GGCGGGCGGTGTTGATCCAGGTGACGTCCTCGGGCGAGCGCATGCTCGCCGAAGCGGACGCCGTGAAGGCGACGATCCTCCGCTACCTCGACCGGGCGATGTCCGCGGGAGAACGTCAGGCGCTCTCGGTTGGACTCGAAGCCGTACTGCGGGCGCTTCGGAACGCCCCCGGGAGCGTGTGAGATGGAGTACAAGTGGACCGTCCTGTCCAACACCACCCTCGGCGGACTGCTGGCCTCGCTGGACGGGACGATCGTGCTGATCTCCCTACCGGTCATCTTCAAGGGACTCGGCGTCGACCCGTTCCTTCCGGCGAGCTTCCCGATCTTGATCTGGCTCCTGCTCGGCTACGGCGTGGTGACGGCGACGTTGCTCGTCACGTTCGGCCGCCTCTCCGACATGTGGGGCCGCGCACGGATGTACAATTTCGGCTTCGCGATCTTCTCCACGGGTTCGATCCTGTTGTTCCTCGAGCCGTGGACCGGCGCGACCGGAGCCTGGGCCCTCGTCGGCTTCCGGTTGATCCAGGCGGTCGGCGCGGCGTTCCTCTTCGCGAACTCCGCCGCGCTGCTCACGGACGCGTTCCCCCCGAACGAGCGCGGGAAGGCGATGGGCGTGAACCAGGTCGCGTTCATCGGCGGCTCGATCGTCGGGCTCGTGGCGGGGGGCATCCTGGCGGGGATCCCCGACCTTCACTTCGCCGGCCTCGTCCTCCCGACCTGGCGACTGATCTTCCTCGTGAGCGTCCCCGTCGGCGTCATCGGGACGATCTGGGCGTACGCGCGCCTGCGGGAGATCTCGGTCCGCCGGTCCGGCCAGAAGATCGACTACCTGGGGAACACGACGTTCGCGCTGGGGCTGACGCTGCTCCTGATCTCGCTCACGTACGGTCTGCTGCCGTACGGCGGTCAGCCGATGGGCTGGTCGAGCCCGTGGGTGATCGCCGGGCTCGTCGCGGGCGTCGCCACGATGCTGCTCTTCCTCTACATTGAAAGCCGGGTACCGGACCCGATGTTCCGGCTCTCGCTGTTCCGGAACCGTTCGTTCGCGGCGGGGAACTCGGCCGCCTTCCTCGGTTCGATCGCGCGGGGCGGCATCATGCTGCTTCTCGTCGTCTGGTTCCAGGGGATCTGGCTCCCCCTGCACGGATACTCGTTCTCGGAGATCCCGCTGTGGGCGGGGGTGTTCATGATGCCCCTGATCTTCGGCTTCCTCACCGCCGGGCCCGTGAGCGGTTGGATCTCCGACCGCCGGGGACCGCGGGGCATCGCGACCGTCGGGATGGCCCTCGGTTCCGCGACCCTGTTCTGCCTCGCGTTCCTCCCCGTCGACTTCCAGTACTGGGAGATGGGCGTCCTGCTCTATCTGAACGGCGTCGGCATGGGAATGTTCGCGGCCCCGAACGCGGCCTCCGTGATGAGCGCGGTGCCGCCCGAGAACCGGGGCGCCGCCTCCGGCATGCTCGCGACGCTGCAGAACACCGGCCAGCAGATCTCGATGGCGATCTTCTTCACGATCGTGATCGTCGGGCTGTCGACGGGTCTCGGCGGTTCGGTGAGCCATGCGCTCGCGGCCGCCCAGGTCGGTCCACCCGACCAGGGGATCCTCTCGTCCGTCGTCGCGTCCAATCCCACCGGAGCGCTGTTCGGTGCGTTCCTCGGGGAGAACCCGATGAGCGTGCTGCTCGCCGGGGCGGCCACGGTCCCGGGTTGGCAGGCGCTCCCCCCGAACGTCGTGGCGAGCCTGACGGCCCCGCACTTCTTCGCGACCGCGATCCAGCCGGCGTTCGGCTCGGCGATCTCCGAGGCGTTCGCGTTCGCCGGCAGCGTGACCGCGATCGCGGCGGTCATCTCCTACCTGAGGGGCGAGCGCTACATCTACGGGCAGCCGAAGGACGCCCCTCCGACGGGCGCGCCCCCTCCGCTCACGTCGCCCGACGCCGCGGCCTCGAGCGCGTTGGGGCCGGCCGGGTCGCCGGGGGTACGCTCCCGACCGTGAAGGGGCGTGCGGGCAAAGGCGTCGCGACGGTCGCGCGCGCCGTAGTGGGGGGTTGCCCGTGACCACCCGCGAGGTCGTCCGCGACTTCGATCGGATCTCCCCGGCCTACGACGCCACCCGCGAACCGCTCGAACCCGCGGCGCTCGACCGGATGGCCGAGCAGCTGCGGACGGCGGGCGTCTCCTCGATCCTGGAGGTCGGGGTCGGCACCGGCCGCGTCGCCCGCCCGCTGCTCGACCGGGGCTTCGCGGTGACCGGTCTCGACGCCTCCTGGGGAATGCTCTCCCACGCTCGGGGGAAGCGGCTTCCTCGCCTCGTCCACGGCAGCGCCTATCGACTCCCGTTCGACCGGGGCGCCTTCGACGCGACGCTCTTCGTGCACGTCCTGCACCTCCTCGACCGGCCGCTCGAGGCGCTGTCGGAAGCGGGCCGGGTCAGCCGTCGGGGTACGTTCGCGCTCGTCCGACCGCCCGCCGACCCGCTCCGCCGAGGGCGCGACGCGCACCGGGCGCGCCGGATCGTCTACCGTATCCTCGCCGAGCAAGGGTATCCGATGCCGTCGCGCGACGACGGCCCGGGCGGGAAGGAACGCGAGATCCTCGCGCGGTTCCCCCCGGACGAAATGACGGTCGTCTACGACCGTACGGAGACCGCCCCGCTCTCCCGTCCGCTCGAGATGCTCTCCCGACGCGCGCACCGGCACCTGTTGGACATCCCCGAGGAGGTCGTGGACCGAGCGGTCGCCGCGGCCCGGAAAGAGGTCGGGGACGCCACGTTCACGTTCCGGCGGGTCGAGACGCTCGCCGCGTGGCGGGTGCCCCTTCGCCCGCCCGCCGCGGCCTAGCGGCCGAAGCGGTGCTCCAGGACGTACGGAAGTACCCCGCCGGCCCGGTAGTACTCGAGCTCCGTCGCGGAGTGGAGCTCCGAGCGGGCCTCGAAGGTGACGGAACTCCCGTCCGCCTTCGTCGCCCGGACCGCGACGGCGCCGCGGGGCGCGAGCACCCCGCCCTCGACGCGCAACTCGAACGACTCGCGGCCGTCAAGTCCGAGCGCCTTCCATCCCCTCCCCTCGGGGAACGTGAGCGGCAGTACGCCCATCTCGATCAGGTTCGAACGGTGGATCCTCTCGAAGCTCTCGACCAACACGGCGCCGACGCCGAGCAGCCGCGGGCCTTTCGCGGCCCAGTCCCGCGAGCTACCCTGACCGTAGCTCTTCCCGCCGAGGACGACCAGCGGAACGCCCTCGGTCCGATATTTTTCGGCCGCCGAGAAGACCGTCTGGACCTCCCCGTCGGGCAGATGCGCCGTGAAGCCTCCCTCGCGCGGCGCCGCGAGCTCGTTCTTCAGCCGTACGTTCGCGAACGTACCGCGGATCATCACCTCGTGGTGACCGCGGCGCGTACCGTAGGTGTTGAAGTCCCGGACCGCCACGCCGTGGGCGAGGAGCCACTGCCCGGCCGGGGTGCTCTCGGGGATCTCGCCCGCGGGCGAGATGTGGTCGGTGGAGACCCGGTCGCCGAGCGCGACCAGGGCGCGGGCCCCTCGGACGAGGAGGCCCCCGTCGTGCGGCAACCACGGCGCCGGCAGCTTGAGGTACGGCGCCTCCGCGAGGTACGTCGACTTCGGGTCCCAGGGGTATTCCCGGCTCGGAGTGACATGGAACGCCTCCCAGTGCGCGTCCCCGACCTCGATCGAACGGTACTTGTCGCGGAACATCCCCGGGTCGAGGCTC
>JASHUL010000248.1 GCA_030039995.1 Thermoplasmata archaeon | reverse complement strand
CGAGCAGTTCGAGGGGCACGTCCCCGACCAGGAACGCAGTCGCTAGCCCCCCGGCGATCGCGACCTGGTGACGACGGTTCTCTCGCCAGCCGGCCCGGGTAATGAGGAAGTAGAACACGGCGCACCCCGGGAGCAGGAAGCCGAGGACGAGCGCGCCGGCCCAGGGTACGAGATGGGACTCGATCTGGAATGGTACGAGGAACGAAAGGAGCCACGCGATCGCGACCGCGAAGAACGCCCTCGGGGTGGCCGACGGCGTCCGCGCCCGCATCGCCGCGGCGAACCAGCGCTCGGGAAAGTACCGCCCCACGACGATCCGCACGACGGCCGCCGACCCGACGATGACCCACCCGGGAACGAGCGGCCCGATCGGATCCGGGTCCGTCGTGAAGAACATCACCGTCACCGTCCCGGCGAATCCGGTCGAGATCGGGACCAGCGCCCGACTCGAGACGATGGACCTCCCCTTCAACGGCGGGTAGAGCCACGCGGGGAGCAGCAGCTCGAGCCCGATGCCGATCGCGGCGTGGAAGAGGTCGATCCCCGTGGCCGGGACCCACGGAACCCACCTCCAGCGACCGTACGCGCCCGGGATCCCCGTGATGACCCGCTGTTGGCGGGGGTCCACGTGGACCTTCGTTCCGAACCCTTCCTCCGCGATGCCGTACGCTCCGCCGAACGGCAGGACCGCGAGCCATCCTATCCTCCCCGGGCGATCGCTTCCGCGACCAGGACGGCCCCGCAGCCGTAGAGCCCGAGCAGCAGCACGTAGCCGAGAGGGTGGGCCGCGGCGTCCGGGACCCACGTCGACCCCGAGAGGATCTCGGGGAAGGTGGCCGCGAAGAGCAGCAACGGCGCCCGCGGGACGAAGTAGGTCCGACCCCCGTGGGTGGCCTCGGGCCCCGTCATCGATGCCGGTGACCATCGGGGGCCAGGCTACGTGAGCGTCGGCGCGGCACCGGGGGCGACGCGCGTCGAACGGGTCGACAATTCTCGGAACTAATATGGCGCCGGAGTGTGGGCCGGCACTCCATGTCGATGATCCACGCGGAGAACCTCACCAAGCAGTTCGGGTCGGTCACCGCGGTCGACCGCGTGACGCTGGACGTGCAGGAGGGCGAGGTGTTCGGTTTCCTCGGGCCGAACGGCGCGGGGAAGACGACGACCGTCCGGATGCTCTCGAGTCTCATCTCGAAGTCGAGCGGGCGGGCGACGGTGGCCGGCTGTGAGATCGGAAACCCCGCGGACGAGCTGAAGCTCCGGCGACAGATCGGCCTCCTGCCCGAGAACGTCGGGCTCTACGAGGGCAACACCGCCGCCGAGAACCTCACCTACTTTGGCGAGCTCCAAGGCGTGGAAGCCACCGCACTGCGCGCGAACATCGAACGGCTCCTGCGGATGATGGACCTCTGGGAGAAACGGGACGCCCTCATCGGAACCTTCTCGAAGGGCATGAAACAGAAGGTCGCGATCGCGAGGGCGCTCGTCCACGACCCGATCCTCGTCTTCCTGGACGAGCCGACCGCGAACCTTGACCCCGAGGCGTCGAAGACGGTCCGGGAGACGCTGCTCGAACTCAAGAAGGAACGGCGGACCATCTTCCTCAACACGCACAACCTCGACGAGGTGCAGCGGATCTGCGACCGGGTCGGCATTCTCCGTACCCAGCTCCTGACCACCGGGACACCGGACAGCCTGCGCTTCGGGATGAGCGGTCACCGCACGGCCGTCCGACTCGCGCACCTCTCGGACGCGATCGTCGCCGCCGTGCGCGCTCGTCTGGCGCCGAACCCGGTGGAGGTGTCCGGCGACCAGCTCCTGGTCGGGGTCCAGGACCCGACGCGCGACAACCCCGCGATCGTGACCGCGGTCGTCGCCGCGGGCGGGCAGATCGTGAGCCTGACCCAGTTGTCCCCGACGCTCGAGGACGTCTACCTGAAGCTCGTGCACGAGGAGGCGCCCGCGGCATGAGGTTCTCCCAGGCGTGGATCGTCGCCCGGCACGACATGGCGCTGATCCGACGGCGCCGCGGGCTGATCGCGGGGCTGATCGCCTACCCGCTCGGCGTGGGGCTCGGCTTCCCGGCGCTGGTCGCGTACATCGTCGCGACCAGTCCGGCGGCCGGCCTCGGGTCGTATCTCCCGGGGCTCATCAACGCGTTCGGGTTCTGGTTCGTGATCGGGGCGGCGTCGGTGCCGACCAGCATCGCGGCGTACAGCATCGTCGGGGAGAAGGTCGAGAAGAGCCTCGAGCCGCTGCTCGCCACGCCGACCACCGACGGCGAGGTCCTCTTCGGAAAGGCCTTGACCGCGTTCGTGCCCACGATGATCGCCGTGGCCGGCGGCTCGGTCCTTTTCATGTTCCTCGTCGACCTCGTGACCCGGGGTCCGCTCGGCTACCTCTACTACCCGAACGCGACGATCGCCGTGGAGCTCCTCCTCCTCGCGCCGCTCGCGTCGCTCGTGGCGATCGAGGCGTCCGTGATCATCTCCGCGCGGGTCGCCGACGTGCGGTCCGCCCAGCAGTACGCGGGCGTCATCTTCCTTCCCCTGATCGTGCTCTACGTCGCCGGGGAGACCGGCCTGAGCCTCGGGGCGTACAACCAGCTGATCATCGCGGGGATCTTCGCGCTCGTCGTGCTGGTGCTCTACGTGGTCAGCCTGAAGACGTTCCACCGCGACGAGATCCTGACCCGCTGGAAGTAGCCCGGGCCCCCTCCGCCGGGGCGGGGGGACCTCCGACCATCTCGGTCCACCGGTCTCTCAGGAGGTCCCGACGGGGCTTGTAGACCTGCGCGTAGAACTGGCGCCCGGACGCGAGCTCGCTCGGGTCGGCGGCGGCGACGATCTCCTCGGCCTCATTCCACGCCCGGTCGAAGTTCGTGCGGGGCCCGAAGCGGGCCTCGATCTGGCGCTCGAACTCCTTCTCGGTCTGCGTCTCGTCCCCGATCGTGAAGTAGAGCTTTGACCGGGTGGTGTCTCGAAAGGCGAACTCGTCGCCGACCCGGTACGCTTCTCGGCCCGGCGGCGACTCGGCCGCTGCGGGCCGACCCCCCTCGCCTCCGACCGCGCCGGCGCCGCCCGGTCCGCCGCCCCGGAACCCTTGCTTGGCGGCCGCAAAGAAGATCGCCCGGTTGAGACCCCACGAGTAGGCGGACTCGAGGGGAAGTCCGAGCCGGCGCGCTCTCGCCGCCTGGAGCATCGCCATGACGATGAACCGGGAGATCCCCCGGCGGATCGGCTTCGGCATCGCGGAGCCCCTCGACCGGGGAGAATACCTGCCGCGATAGAACGGCTCCGCTCGCGGGGGGTCCCCCAAACCCCTTGGCCGAGACGCGCCCTGGGCGGAGAGGTCGATGGCCGACGAGGTTCGCCCGAAGGTTCTCTTCTTCGCGTCCCGAGCGTCGTTACGCGACTGGTTCGAACGGCATCACGCGCACGCCTCCGAGCTCTGGGTCGGCTACTACAAGCGGGGCTCCGGGCGCACCGCTGTGACCTACCTCGAGGCGGTGGAGGAGGCGCTCTGCTTCGGCTGGATCGACGGACGGCTTCGCTCCCTCGACGGCGAGAGCTACGCCCACCGGTACACGCCCCGGGGCCCGACGAGCCGGTGGAGCGCTACGAACGTGGCGAAGGCGCGGGCCCTCGAGCGGACCGGCCGGATGCGACCCGCCGGCCGGGCGGCGTTCCGCCGTGGGGTCGACCGGGCGTTCCGGGAGGACGGCGACGCTACTTCGACTCGGAGGTCTCGGAGTCGCCCCACTCGTGCATCGGTCCCCGCCGGACGCCGGCGGCGCGTGCGAACGCGTTCTTCGCGCCTTCCTTCGCGAGGTGCGGCGCCTCGGTGACGTCGACCTTGACGTCGCGCCCGATGCCGCCCAGCGCTTCCCGGATCTCGTGCAGGTGCTCTCGGAACTGTGGC
>JASHUL010000247.1 GCA_030039995.1 Thermoplasmata archaeon | reverse complement strand
AGGCCGAGCACACTGGCGCCGAGCGGGAGGAGGTACGGGAGTTGCGCGGCGTCGGGAGCGAAGGCGACGAGCAGCCCACTCGCGAACACCGCGACCGCGAAACCGCCGAAATTCGCCGCGACCGCCACCCTCGCGACGTGGTGTTGGTCGCGGTTTGGTTCGAGGTCGGCCATGGTCGCGGTCGCGACGCTGGTCGTGGCACCCACGGAGAGCCCCGAGATCAGGCGGCCGAGGGCGAGCAGCGCGACCCCGTTCGAGAACGCGAAGTCGACCGAGGCGAGCGCGGTGCAGACCATCCCGAGCGCCAGCAGTTTTCGACGCCCGACGTACTCGGCCTGCGGCGCGACCAGGAACAGCACGAGGAGGACGCCGACCGTGTACCCCGCGAAGATCACTCCGAGAGTTCCCGCGGCGAAGCCGAACCGGCTCTCGTAGATCGGGTAGAGCGGCGTCGGCACGGCCGCGCCGACCGCGGTGACCGCGAGGACGTACGCGGTCCACCTGAACATCCGTCGAGGCCCGGGCTGCGGCCAGCGCCCGCCGGGGCGGGCCTCGCTCGAAGAGACGGGAGTCGCCATGGGGCTTCGGTCCCCACGCCCTCGCGGGTCGCGGCGGTGCGCTGCGGGGGAGCTTGTGTCGACCTAAAGGTTCCCCACCGACGGCCTCGTCGCGGGCGGGCCGTGGCTCGGCGGGCCGCGCAGGGCGGGCACCGCCCGCGTCGTGAGAGCGGTCGAAACGAGTCGGTCTCCACGATACGTGGCGCCGAGGCTCCTCCCGATGCGGGACGGGCGGCCGGGTCGCTCCGGAATGCTTCTCCGCTCTCGAAAACACGCCGTGCGCGCGGGGACGGCTCACTCCGGCCGGCGGGGTCGGGATTCCGACGTATAACTTGGCGAGGCTTCAAAAACCCCCTGTGATTGGGTCGCGAACCATGCGGCCGTGGACCATTCGAGCTTTGGTGAGCATCGCCGTGGTGATCGGGCTTGTTTTCGGGACCCTGGGCGCGGCTTCGTCCCAGTCCTTTGCGTCGTCGGGAGGCACCGCGGCGGTGACCGCGACCTCGGCGGTCGACGCCGCCGTCACCAGCGCCCCCGCCGCCGTCTCGCCCACGACCTCGGGCTCGAACGTCGCGGCCACGCTCGCCGCCAACGCGCTGTCGACGGAGCAAACGCGCGGCGTCAGCCCCCACGATATCTTTGTCCCTCGACCCTCGGCGAGCGCCCTCCAGGAGAGCCAATCCCACGATCTCGGGTATGTCACCCCGCTCTACGACGCCGCCCCGGCGCCCACCGGGCTCGCCTACTACGGCCTCAGCGAGGGAGCCGGCGGCACGATCGTTCCCACCACTCTGAACACCACGAGCCTCCTTGCCCAGGTCGACTCGACCGGGTCCGGTGTCGTCGGCCAGGACCTGTTCCAGAGCTCCCCCGACTCCTTCGGCATCCAGCTGAACGCGGTCGAGACGAACATCACACTGTTCGGCCAGCCCGGGTACAGCTTCTGGACGCAGAACGTGGTCGAGTACTACCCGACGACGGACTTCATGATCCTCGTCGACAACATCTGGAACTTCTCGAGTCCCACGGGCGACCTTGCGGGAAATCCGTTCTATTCGTCGAACGGATACAACGAGATCTCGTACTACTATGACGAGGTCATCGTTCCGTTCCCCGTCTCCTACCCCTGGGACCTCAGCCTCTACCTCAACTCCTCGATCATCGACGGCCGGGACGCGGTGGCGTTCACCGCCGACCTCTCGGGTCCGAGCGGAACGATCTTCAGCGCACCGTACGACACGGTGATCTTCAACTCCCTGAACACCGGTGGCACTCCGTTGACCACGCCGTCGAACTTCACGGCGAACGGGTACACCTACAACCCGGTCGGACTGACGGACGACTACGAACTGATCTTCGGGGGACCGGGCGGGGGCAGCAACGCGGACCTCGGCTCGGCGAACGCGATCCTCGGGCTCTCCTACTGGAACGCGAAGGCCGGGGAGTACCAGTCGACGCCGGCCGCGTACAACTACGGCGGCGAGACCGGCGAGACCGTCACGGGCGCGAACGTCGCCTGGGGTTCCTCCCCGAGCGCGGCCCCTCCGGGGACCACCCGGTACGGGATCATGACCACGGGACCGACCGTGATGCGCGGACTGTGGAACGCAGGGGCGCCCGGCGGTGCCGTCCAAGTTCGGCTCGCGATCAGCCCGGTGAACGCGTTCGACGTCGTCACTCCGTGGAACAACACCGTGAGCCTCGAGAACTTCGTCTTCGCACAACCGTACGCGGAGTCGAACCTCTACACGTCCGCGTTCTACCTGACGCCGGGCGTGTACACGCTGACGGTCGAGTTGAGCAACTACGACCCGGTGACGCTGACGCTCCACGTCGCGTCGGCGCAGACGGTCAACGTGCATCTGCGGCAAGACTACTCCCGCGGGGTCTACACTCCGATCTGGGCGTTCTCGAACCGTGAGCTCCCGGCCATCAGCTACTACGGAGCGGGGACGGCCACGAACCCGTACGTGTTGTTCAACAACCAGTGGGCTCCACTGAGCTCCGTGTTCGGGCTCTACAACGACTACGTCTTCCCGGTGTATCCGGGCGTGTTCCTCAGCGGGACCACCGCGACGACGTACCTTCTGCACGCGTCGATGTTCACCACCCAGACGAGCGACTTCGAGTACCCCGGCGTGTACCTCCCGCAGACCAACGAGCTCCAGTTCTGGTTCTGGGGCGTGAGCCACCTCGCGGTGCTCGATGCGGTGAACATCACCGGTTGGTTCGGCGCGACGGCGTGGTACCCGCTCGTGTGGGACTCGTTCAACATGGTGTTCTACGACTCGTCGCACAACCTGGTCGCGCGGAACAACTTCGCGACCGAGGGACAGGCGTTGCTGCTGTTCAGCGCCGGTACGCTGTTCGGGCCGATCAACGTCGGCGGAGGCAACAACACCATCTGGGGCAACGTGTTCACTCAGGTGAACTCCCCGCCCTCAGAGCTCGAGCTCCTGCCGTATGCGTACGGAATCGGGATCGAGCTGGCCGAGTCGGACGACCTGATCTACAACAACTGGGTCGCGACCCCCACGACGGCGTTCATGCTGCCGCTGAACCTCTACTCGGGCGACGCGTTCCTGTACACCGAGTGGTGGAACATCCCCGTGCAGTCGGCGTCGATCGTGCACTTCGCGGCCGGTTTCCCGCTGGTGCCACTGGTCGGAAGCATCGTCCACGGGCACGTGCAGGGCGGGAACTACTGGTGGGACTACGGTACGACCACCACCTCTCCCAACCCGTACAACGGCGCGGTGAACCCGTACGGCGTCTTGCCGTACGACGAGAACGCGACGACCCTGACGGTCGATATCTACGGTCCGTCGTACTACTACGCGACGTACATCTACAACGGCGGGGACTACGCGCCGCTGGTGTTGCCGCACCCGTAAGACCGAATTGGGCGTCGTTCCGGGCGCTCACCGGCGCCCGGGGCCGGGGTCCACGACCCCGGCCCAACCTGTTCCGGTGCGCAGCGCGCGGTCGCTACCCGGGGGGAGCTCGACTGCGGTCGAAAGAGTAAGTTTAGAGGGACGACGTCCATCGGAGGGTCGATGGCCCGGCGCGCTCGCCCCGACCGCCAGGAAGACCCCACCGCGGGCCGGACGGCGGGCGCGGAGGTTCGATCGCCCTCGCCGGAGGAGGGAGATGCGCCCGCATCGGACCGCCTGTTTCTCGCCACCTTGCGCATCCGCATCCCGTCGGACCTGTGGACGTCCGCGTTCTCGAGTGCCCATCCCCAGGTCCGGCTCGAGGTGTTGAACCGTGGCGAGGTCGGGGCCGGGCTGTCGATCTCCGACTACTGGATCAGCGGAGGCCCGCCCGGAGTCTGGGCGGCCGAGCTCGCCCAGTACCCCGACGTGATCCGGGTCGACAGCCTCGCCCAGGTGGGCGAGGGATGCCTCTACCGGATCACGTACCGCGACCCACCGATCATCGGGTTGTACCGGAGGTTGCAGCTCCCGGTTCCGTTCCCCCTGCGCATCCAGGCCGGGATGATCGACTGGGAGATCGCCGCCCGGTACTCCGAGTTCGAGGCCGTGATGGAGTTCGCTCGCCAGCGCGACCCCGAAGCTCGGGTCATCTCGATCCGGCGTCGCCCGTTGCGCAATCACCTCCCGTCCCTTACCGAGCGCCAGCACCAGCTCTTGACCGAGGCGATGGCCGCCGGTTACTTCGCGGTCCCTCGGGGCATCACGCTGACCGCGCTCGCGCGAAAGCTGAACCGTAGCAAGTCGAGCGTTTCGGAAGCGATCGCGCTGATCGAGCAGAAACTCCTCGAGTCCGCCCTGCGACCTCCGCTCTCGAACGGATGACCGGCCGGTCGACCTCCCACGGACCCCCGCAGCGCCCCCGCAAGTCGCCCCAGGGGCGCGGCTCGCGCGACCGGGCGGCCACGCAGGCGCGCCTGCGGGCGCTTCAGCAGCGCACGTCCACGGAGGCCGAGACCATCGTGTTGGCCTCGGCGCGGATCCGGGTCCCGGACACGGTTTGGGTCGGGCCGTTCACCCGTCGGCATCCGGACCTCCGGGTGGAGTACCTGAGTTTCTCGGAGCTCGACGCCGACCACTCCGTTTCCGACCTATGGATCAGCGGTCCGCCGGCCGGCGCCTGGTCCGACGAGATCTCGCGGTTCCCGGATATCCTCCGCGTGGAGGCCCTCGCCGAGGTCGGCGGGGGCGGACTCTATCGTATCGCCTACCGCAATCCCCCCGTCGTCTACTTCTACCGCCAACTCGGGATCCCCCTACCGCTCCCGATCTGGATGCAGTCGGGCACCGCGGCCTGGGAGGTGGTCGCCCGCGGAGCGGAGTTCCGGCGGATCCTCGACTTCGGCCGGTCGGTGGACCCGAACCTGCGGATCATCTCGCTCCGCCGGGGCCCGCTTCAGAGTCGAATCCCGGCGCTCTCTCCGGCGCAACATCGCATCCTGGACGTCGCGATGAGCGCGGGCTACTTCGAGGTCCCGCGGAAGATCGGCCTGACCGATCTCGCTCGCCGCATCGGACGTAGCCGGTCGGCCGTTTCGTCCGCGATCGCGGTGATCGAGGAGAAGCTGCTCGACTCGGCGTTCAGCGGCACGGCGTTCCGTGGTCCGCGGCGGTCGTACGCGGGCGCCCGTGCCTGACGTTCGAACGGGGTCGGTCGGTCGTTCTCATCGACGGGAGCGGGTCGTCGCGCCGAGGTCCGCTCTCGTCCGTCCCCCGCGCGAGCCGATGGTCTTCTCCGGGAGCGCCGGTGAAGGCGGGCCGTAGTCGGCTCGCGGCCCCCCCGGCGCTTCGAGCTTAGGACCCCGAGGACACGGAGGGTTCCTCCCGAGTCCCGGTCGGGCTGTGGCGTGTGCGGCGAACCCGGTAGGGTTATACTGCAAACCCGCATCGGCGCCGCTACTCGCCGGTGGGT
>JASHUL010000246.1 GCA_030039995.1 Thermoplasmata archaeon | reverse complement strand
AGGAGGCCGACCCCGATCCTCCACGATTTCGAGGTGGCCCGGGGGGCCGGAGGTCCCGGCGAGACGGGGGTCGAAGGCATCGGCAGGAACGACGGGCACGGAAGATAACCGTGCCGGGCGCGCCGGAGAGCGGCCCGACGACTACCGTGGGGGATTGGGGAGCGGTGGGCGCTCCTCGGACGTGCGCTGCGGCAGGTACGACGTGCCGACCCACTGCGACGGGGGTGGTCGGACGTCGCGACGGGCCCGCAGGGCGGCCGACTTCATCGTCCGGACGAACGTCCGGGCGCCGATCGGCGAGATGATCGTCGTGATGAGACCGGCGGCGGCGACGATCGTGAACTGCGTCTCATTGAAGACGCCGAGGTCGACGAGGATGACGGCCATCGCGAGCTCGACCGCCCCCCGGCTCGTGACGAAGAAGCCCGCGGCGAACGACTCGTCGCCCGACCAGCCGAGCGAACGGCTGATCGAGGCCCCGACGAGGAACTTCGAGGCGACCGCGAAGATCACGATGGTCGCGAACGCTCCGAGCGTCTCGTACGAGCTGCCCAGCAATCGGAAGTTCGTGTCGTATCCAACCAGCGCGAAGAACAGGGGGATGAAGAACCCCCAGGTGACGGCGTCGAAGATCCCACTGATCGATTTGTGGACCTTCTCCCCGGCGACCTCGGGAGTGACCAGCATCCCTGCGTAGAACGCGCCGACGATGAACGTCAGACCGAGGTACTGGGAGAACAGGGCGGAGGCGAGCCCGACGACGATGAGGAGCGCGAAGCCCGCTTCCCGAGTGTTCCATTCGGCGCGGAAGCTCTTCACGAACGACTTCCACCCCGGTCGGTCCCCCAACCAGCGCAGCAGCAGGTAGGCGGCCAGGATGACCCCGAGGAAGAACAGGACGGCGACGACCGCCGCGCCGACGTTCGCGACCACACTCCCCCCGGTCGTCTCGAACCGCAGGAGGGCGGCGAACACCGTGACGGCGCACAGCTCGTTCACGACCGAACCGTTCAGAAGGGTGAGGCCGAACTTGGTGTCGAGTAAGTCGAACTCTCGGAGCATCACCCCGAGCACCGGGAGGGCGGTGATCGAGATCGTCAGGGCGAAGAACAGGTCGAGCAGCGGGCTGTAGGTCGGGTAGACGAGGCGGACGAGACCGGCCCCGAAGACGAACGGCACGAAGAAGATCCCGATGCCGAGCAGCGCGGCGGGGAGTCCGGTCTCGCGGAGCGCCTTCGGGCTCACCCCGAGCCCCGCCATCAGGAGAATGAAGAACGTCGCGAGCGTCTGGAGCCCGGAGAACTCGGAGCTCACGGTCGTCGACGTGAGGCCCAGGGCCGGGCCGAGAAGGCTCGGGCCGAACAGCACCCCGACCAGCAGCTGCCCGACGAGCGCCGCCTGGCCGAAGTGGGTGAAGATCTCCCCGACCAGCACCGCGAACGCGACCAGGAGGAAGAGACCGATGATGAACTCGGTCGTCGCGTTGATCATCCGACGACGACCCCTCGCGACCGGTCCGGCTGGGCGCGTAGGATCATGACGGCGCGGGACGGGAAGTCGAAGGATTTCAAAATATCCCCGGACCGACCGGCCTCAGGACCCCGGCGAGCCATCAAATTCGAGCACGACGTACCGGGGAAGTGACGAAACGGGCGCCCCGCCCCCGCGCCGCCGTTGGGCGAGCCTCGAGCGCCCCCGAGGAGGTCGCCCAGCGCCGGGCCCGTGCGCTGGAAGAGCCGCTCGATGTTCGGTTGAGGACCGCGAGCCCGTATCCGCTCCTCGAGGTGCACAATCCGATCCACCGGACGCGCTACCTCGTGATGCTCCCCGAGTTCCCCCGGCGGGACTCCGCCCTCTGCACGTGCACCGACTTCGCGCGGAGAGGGCTGGGGGTCTGCAAGCACATCGAGGCCGGATTCCGCTGGCTCACGGACCATCCCGACGCGGCTCCCCTGCGGCCGACGGCCTCACCGGTATCGGGCGCACCCGTCTGGAAGGCGATCGACGGACGACTCTTGTTCGCGACCCGAGGGAGCGGCCCTGAGAGCGTCCGGTGGCGGCGCGCGGGCGCGGTGTTGTTCGAGCGCGACGCCCGCCGTGAGTAGAACGGAAGGAAACGGTTGGCGCGGGGGACGGTCGAGCGACCCTACGCGGACATGCCCGGGGCACCCTTGAGCGCCCGGACCTTGTAGTACTCGGGGTCGACGACGACCTCGCCGTTGATTCCCATCGTCTCGATGGTCTTCAGCGCCGCTCCGCCCTGCTTCTTCGCGGCCTGCCAGTCCGGGATCGGGATCGAGAACTTCTTCTCGACCTCCGTCCGGTAGATCGGGCCCGAGTTGTACGAGCAGAACGGGATGACCCGCCCGTCGGGAACCGCGTAGTGGATATCGCAGCGCATCAGGCGCTGGATATCGTAGTCGTACGCGTCCTGGAAGTGCATGTTCCCGATGTAGAGCGTGCGCCACGTGAACTTCGCCAGGGCCTCCTTGTTGCCTTCCGTGAAGATCCCGGCGATCACCTTGACGCAGTTCTTCTCGGACAGCCCTTCCGGTGCCTTCGAGAAGTCGAAGTACTTCGACACGTCGTGCAGCAGGCGGGCGCCCGCGACCGCGGTGCGCACGCGCGAGAACCGGGCGTCCCGGTACTTCTCGATCATCGACTCGACGTTCTCGAAGAAGCCGTCCACGTCCATGAACCGCGGGAGCGGCGTGATCTTCTGCCCGTCCTTCGAGATGAACGCGAAGGTCGCGCAGCCGCAGCCCGGGTGCGTCGTGAGGGTCATCTTTTCCTCGCCGTGGATGATCGACACGAGCTCCGAGATCGGGGCGACCGACGGAACGGGGAAGAAGTCCGACTTTTCGAACGGCCCCTCCGTGCAGAGGATCCGGACGAGGTCGGACTGCGTGAACCGCATCTGGAACCGGTCCTTGTCGGGGATCCGCGCCGTGAGCGCGACCGGCTGGAAGTTGACGCCCCGGACGACGTCCAGGTTGTC
>JASHUL010000245.1 GCA_030039995.1 Thermoplasmata archaeon | reverse complement strand
CGAGCGGTTCCACTCCGACCCGGGGCATGGCGATCGTCCCCTGCTCGGCCAACACCGCCGCCAAGGTCGCGCTGGGTTTCGGCGACACCCTCCTGACCCGGGCCGCGCACGTGCACCTCAAAGAGCGGCGCCGGCTCGTGATCGTGCCCCGGGAGTCGCCGCTCCCGACGACCCTCCTGCGTCACCTTACGACCCTGAGCGAGCTGGGGGTGGTCGTGCTCGACGCCGCTCCCCCGTACTACCTTCACCCGAAGTCGGTGAGCGAGCAGACCGACTATCTCGCGGGCAAGGTCCTCGACCATCTGGGGGTGCCCCACCACCTGTACCGGGGCTGGAAGGCGGTCGAGCGATGAGCGAACTCGCCCCGATCGCGCGCGGGGGTCGGCGACGGCGTATCGAGGACTTTGCGCCTCTCCCGTTCGTCGGGGTCTCCCTGCTGCTGGTGGTGCTGATCATCGCGACCCCCGTCCTTACCGGCCAGTCGAACGGGGGAGGGATCTTGACCCAGGCCGAGCTGATCGTCGACGCGCTGCCCGGCAACCTCTCGACCCACTACTACGTCCGGGGGCTGAGCACGACGGCCCGGTACTCCGAGATCAACCTCGGCCTTGCGTCCGGATTCAACTGGACGGGCGGGTTCCCGGCCGGGGCGCTCAACTGGACCGATTGGCAGAACGCCTCGTCGGTCCTCGCGGTCGACCAGGCGGCCCCCGAGGACCCGGTCGCGGTCAACGTCACCGCGCTCTACTCCGTGAACGGGGTAAACGCTCTCTACGCCGGGGTGCTCGCGTTCTATGTGGGCACCCCCGCGGGGTCGACGACGGAGATGTTGACGGTCGTCTCCGACACGGCCGGGATCTCGGGGTTCTCGACCCCGGTCTCCGACCTGCCGGTCCCGATCCTGCTCGCGTACGTCGGCACGGGGGGGACCCGGTGAACGCGTCCCGGGCCGTCATCCTCCTCTGGTCGGGGCTGATCGTCGCGCTCCTGATCATCGAGTTCGCCGAGATCACGCGGGTGTTCACGATCCCGCTGGCGTCCGCGGTCGGCGACCCGTACACTCTCCTGTTCGCGCTCGTGCTGACGACCGTCCTCGCGCTCGTCGGCGCGATCTTCATCGGGATCTACTTCTCGACGCGCGTGCTCCGGGCGCAGGGATTCACCCCGTTCGAGGAGGAGATGCTGCGGATGCGCTCGGAGGTCCAGGAGATCAAGCGGTCGGTCGACCGGATGAGCGCGCCGGCGGCTCCGTCGGATCCCGACCCTCCCCCGAAAGGAGGCCGCCCGTGAAGGTGCCGGTGCTCGACAACGGCGGTCAGTGGACGCACCGGGAGTGGCGCGTCCTCCGCGACCTCGGAGCGGAGACCACGATCGTGCCGAACACGACCCCGTTCTCCGAGTTGAACGCGGACGGCATCGTGCTCTCGGGCGGGGCGCTCAGCCTGGAGGGCTCCGAGGCGCCTCTCGGCAGCGTCGACGATTGGATCGACTCGGTGGACGTACCGGTCCTCGCGATCTGCCTCGGCCACGAGTACCTCGGGCGCCACTTCGGCGGGAAGCTCCTTCGCTCCTCGCCCGAGTTCGGGTCCGTCGACCTGGTCGTCGACCGGTCGGACCACCCGCTCTTCTCGGGACTGCCGGACCGGTTCCGTGTCTGGGCGAGCCATAACGACGAGGTCGCCGAGGCGCCGCCCGGCTGGAGCGTGCTCGCCCACTCGGCGGCGTGCCGGGTCGAGGCGATGAGCCACCCCTCGAAGGCGATCTGGGGCGTGCAGTTCCATCCCGAGGTCGAGCACACGGAGGGGGGCCGGGAGATCTTCCGGCGCTTCCTCGATGCCTGCCGCCGTTAGACCCACCCTCGGGAATAAGTACGACCCTCCGCTCGGACGGGCGGCGGGACGATGGCGCGGCTGCACAAGGGTTCGGGTCTGCGAGAGCACGACCTCGTGGCCCGAGCGAAGGTGCTCCGCGAGTCGGTCGAACCGCTCCTGCCGCACCGCACGCCCGACTGCCCGGCCGACCGGTTCGACCGCCTGCGGGCGGAGCTCGAAGCGGTCCGGGACCTCCGGGACGACGAGAAACGACTCGAGCGCGCGTCGCACTGGGGCGAGCCGCTCGCGCGGTCGTACGCGGGCCTCCTGAAGTTCTACCTCGACCCCGACGCCCTGGTGATCGCCTCGTTCCCGCTGCCGGACGGCGAAGCGTCGTACGCCCCGCTCGCCCGGGCGCCGAAGGAGACCGAGGTCGCCGTCCAGCAGTCCGACGACCCCTCGCGTCTCTTGCTCGGCTACGTCGATTGGGCCCGGAAGGGGTTCCATTTCTTCGCCACCCGCAAGCACCTGTGGTGCTCGGGGCGCTCCGCGACGCCGCCGGACGAGTTCCGCGCCGAGCGGATCGCCGACCTCCCGTACCGGCTGACCGAGGACCCGGCGAAGCACGACTACCTCTGCCCGCACCTCGCCGCGAACGAACCCCGGCCATTCCTCGAGGTCGCCTGGCCCGGCGCGGGCACCTCGTTCCGGGTCTGCCGCCGGTGCGCGAAGGGCGAGCGCCACCTCCTGTCCCGGGTCTCGGACGGCGCCGCGGTCCCCGAGCCGAGCGAGGAGTTCCCCGTCGACGTCCAGTGGAACGTCCGCTGCCGGGGCGGTCCGGAATGCGTGCACGCCCGCCTCCCCGAGCTGCCCCGGGGGCTCCGGAAGCGGTACGAGCTCGGCCGGCTCTCCGACTCTCAGCTCCTCGACGCCTACGCTGACGAGCTGCGACCCCGGATCGAAGGCACGGACCGTCCGACGTACGTCGCGGGCGGGGTCTGCTACGGGCGGGACGCGGCCGCGTTCGTCGAGGCGCTCGACGGGAACGCGATCGAGCGCCGCGCGGTCGCCGCGGCCCTGCGGGAGGTCGGCGGCTACTTCGAGGTCGATGAGGCCGTAGCGAGCCGCGCGCTGGAACGGCTCTGGCCGGACCACGCGGAGGTGATCGTCCGGACGATCGTTCCCGACCCGGCGGAAGCCCGACGTTGGATCGACGAAGCGCGGAGCGCCCCGGGGCGGGTGGCCGAGATCCTGAAGCGGGCCCAGCGTCGGAGCGAGGAGCGCCAAGTGTTGGACGAGCTTCCCCGGTATCGGCGGCTCGCCCGCGAGGCGGCGTGGGTCGACCGGATCGCCCGGGAGTACCGCACCCACGGGGGCTCGGCCGCGGAGCGCGCCCTGCTCCAGTCGCTCCCCCAGGAAGGCAAGGAGCGGGGGCTGGCGTTCGGGCTGCTCACGGCGCTCGGGCGAGGGAGCG
>JASHUL010000244.1 GCA_030039995.1 Thermoplasmata archaeon | reverse complement strand
CTCTACTCTCTCGTAGGGTCCCTGCCGTGGACCCTGGCCCTGCTCTATGCCGGGATTCTGTTGGGGGCGCACTGGACCGTCGTCACGCACTACTTTTTCCCCATCGACGTGGCGATCGTCGTCCTGATCGTCGTCGCGGCCGTCTACCTCGCCCTGGTCGCCCACGGCGACCTGCTACCGGGATGGCCCCCGCGGAGGGCCGCTCGGGCTCCCGCGGCGGTGGCCGACACGGACAGAACGGCGGCCGAGTCACGACCCCCGCTCGGGTGAACCGGCGGGGCGTTCGGAAAACGCGAACTCGGGACGGACGACTCGGCCGGTCGGCGACCCGACCCACTCGCCTCCGTCCACGATCCGAACTCCGTCCCGATAGTGAACCTCCGGGAAGATCGCCTCCCAACCTTCGAACGGCGACCATCCGCACGGGCTGTGGAGCCGACGGGCCTCGACCTTCGCTCGGCGCCGGAAGTCGACGACCAGGAGGTTCGCGCGATGCCCCGGAGCGATCCGTCCGATCGGCTGTCCCAGCCAACGTGCCGGACGCTCGCACGCGGTGAGGAGCAGCGTGGCGAGGTCGAGCTCCTGAGCGCGCACGCGTGCAAGCATCAGCGGGACCATCGTCTCGACCCCCGGCACTCCGCTCGGGGCCCGGTCGAACGGCCACGCCTTCTCGTTCGCCGGATGGGGCGCGTGGTCGCTGGCGAGGATCGGTATCTCTCCCCGCCGGAACGCCGCCCACAGTCGCGCGCGCTCGGGCTCGGGCCGGAGCGGCGGGTTGACCTTCGTCCGCGCATCGTCCCCCGAGCGGTCGGACAGGAGCAGATGATGGGGCGTGGCTTCGAACGAGACCCCGCGCGAACGCAGTCGCTCGACCTCACCGGCCGTGGTCACGTGGGCGACGTGGAGCCGGAGCGCCTCCGGCCCGTCGAGCAGCGCGTCCACGGCGGCCTCTTCCGCGCGCGCCGGCCGATGGCGGTTCCAGTCGACGGGGGTCTTCGGCGCGTCCCGGCCGGCGAACCTCCGGGGGTCCTCCGCATGCACCGCGACCGGGAGCTGGAGGCTCGCGAGCTCGCGCAACAGCCCCGGAACCTCGGCCAGCTCGGGGGCATCGGCGATCCCCGTGGTCGGGCTGAGGTAGACCTTGAAGCCACCGGCGGCCCGAGCGAGCGCGCCGCGTTCGCGGGCGACGGTGGGGCTCGCGTAGAGGAGGACATCGACCGCCGCGCGACCGGCAACGCGGGCCGCCTTGTCGTGCAGGGCGTCGAGGGTGACGACCGGGGGGAGGGTATTCGGCATTTCGCCCACGAGACCGACCCCACCCACCGCGGCGCCGGCCGTTCCGGACGGAATGGTCTCCGCCTCCGCGGGACCCCCCGGCTCTCGGAGATGCACGTGGAGATCGGTCGCCGAGGGGAGGATGACCCGTTCTCCGAACTCCTCGCGAGGGGCCCCTGTCCGAATCTTTCCGACCGACGCGATCCGACCGTCCTCGTCGATCGCGATCTCGACCGACTGCAGACGCCCTCCGAGCCACGCCCGCCCCGAGAGGATCGTCCGTAACGTCCCGCGCGGGGAGTCGTCCCCACGGGAACGGAGGCGTCGAGCGGGCACCATCCGGGAGGTCGGACCACCGCCCGGATAAAGAAGCCACCCGTTCCGCCGAGGGAGGTTATTTCCGTCCGGGCGGCTCGCCTCGGACGTGGACGAGCGATCGTCCGGAGCGACGTACGCCGCCAGCGGCGTCGATCAGTCCGCGATCGGCGAGGCGCTCGCGGCCCTGCTATCTTCGGTCCGGTACCGACCGCCGCCGAGCCACGGACGTCCGGTCGCCGCGGCCGGTCACTTCGCCGGGCTCGTGCGGATCGGTCGTGAGACCATCGCGCTGACGACCGACACGGTCGGTACGAAGGTTCAGCTCGCCGCCGAGGTCGCCCGTTGGGAGGAGGTCGGCGAGGACGTGGTCGGGGTGAACGTGAACGACCTGGCGGCGGTCGGCGCCCGGCCGAGCGGACTCGTGGACACGATTCTCCTCGAACGACCGGACCCGAGCGTGCTGCGCGCCGTGGGTCGCGGGATCGACCGGGGGCTGCGGGCGGCGGAGTGCGCGCTGCTCGGCGGAGAGACCGCGGTCGTGCCCTCGATCGTCCGAGGGATGGACCTCGGAGGGACGGCGGTCGGCTTCTTCCCTCGCGGACGCCGGCCCGTGACCGGTGCCGCGATCCGACCGGGCGACGTCATCCTCGGCATCCCGTCGAACGGAGTCCACGCGAACGGCTTCACGCTCGTTCGGAAGCTCCTCGCCGACTCCCGGGTCGACGTGGCCCAACCGGGCCCGTCGCGCCGAGGGTCGCTCGCGGAGGAGCTGTTGCGGCCGACTCGGATCTACTCGCGCGCCGCCGACGCCCTCGCGGACCGGCCCGAGACCCACGGCTTCGCCCACCTCACCGGGGGCGGCGTTCGGAACTTGGTCCGCCTGCATCCGAAGGTCGCCTTCGTGCTCGACCCGTGGCCGACCGTTCCGCCGATATTCTCTTACCTTCAGCGACTCGGTAACATCTCCGACGAGGAGATGTTCCAGACGTTCAACATGGGAATCGGGTTCGCCGTCGTCGTATCGCCCCACCGGCTCGCCGAGACGCGGCGTCGTCTCGGGCGGGCGGGCGCCCCGGACGCCCGGCCGATCGGGCGGGTCGCTCGGGGCCAGGGCGTCTCGGTCCCGGCCCTCGGGCTCGAGTATTCGGCCTACCGCTGAGCGGCCGTCGATCGAGACGGCGGAGCCGGTGCGCGGGACGAGGAGGAGGCCGGCGTGAAGCTCGAACGGTCGTTCCTCGCGGCGGCGGTCGCGATCCCGCTCGCGGCCGCCCTCCTCTGGGCGGCCTACTACATCTTCGTGCTCGCGATCACGCCGGGGACCGCGCCGTCGGCCGTGTTCGTCTACCCGTTCCTGATCGGCGGCGGGGCGTACACGGTCTGGGCGGTCGCGGAGGGACACGGCGCCGCGGTCGTCGCCATGTGGCGCCAGCCCGCGGCGTACCTCCGCGTGGTGTTCCTGGCGGGCTCCCAGCTCTCGATCCTCGCTTCGACGTACCTCGCGGGTCCGGTCGATACGGCCCTCCTCTCGTTGCTCGGCGACGTCGTGCTCACGCCGATCGTCGCGGGGATCTGGTTCAGCTCCTACCGTGCGCGGGTCGACTCGCCGATCCTCTGGCTCGGCATGGCGCTCTGCACCGTGGGCGGAGGGCTCGCGATCGTCGGCAACCACGGGCTCACCGCGCTCGAGGGGGTCGGCTACGTCCTGCTCGTGTCGATCCCCGTCACGGTCGCTCTGTATTTCGTCGGGGTCGCGCGGGAACTCGAGCGCACGCCGCCGAGCGCGGTCGCTTCCCAGTCGATGTTGGCGGCCGGCCTCGTCGGGGTAGCGATCCTCCCGTGGCTGCCCGGCGGGCTCCCCGGCCTCGCGGTGGTCGACCCGGTTCCCTGGCTGATCCTCGTCGTGACCGGGGTGACGAGCTTCTTCATCGCCCCCGCGCTCTACTTCGAGGCGATCCGGCGGGTCGGTCTGGTCGTCCCTCCGATGATGATGACCGGGATCCCGGTCTTCGCGGCTCTCTTGGCCTGGGGTCTACTCGGGATCGCCATTCCCTGGATCGGGATCCTCGGCATCCCGGTCGCGATCGCGGGGGCGGTCTTGGCGCTCCGGGGCGAGACGACGGCCGGGTGACCCCTGGCTACGACCACTCCCCGAGATTCCGGTTCGTCGTTCGACGCCGGCGGGGCTTGGCGACCTCCGTCACGGGAGTGTCGAGCGTCGCCGGGGTCACGTCGGTCTCCTCGGGGGTCGGCTCGGGGCTCGCGAGGCGTTGTTGATGGCTGCCGCGCAGGAGCGCCGCCGCGTCCCAGTCGAACACTTCCGTGACCCGCGCGAGGGTCTGGGCGACGCGGTCGGCGTAGTACTCCCAGTCGGGCTCTTTACCGAACGCGCGGCCCTCGACCCACGGCTCGACCTCCTGGGGGCTGACCCGGGAGTTGGTGACGATCCAGGCGACCCGCATGCCCGGGACCACGTCGTAGCCTTCGCGCTGCAACTGGCGGAAGACCCGGAGGAACGGGAGCGCGTCCTTCGTGGTCGCGTTGTACTCGCCCTCCGCCCGGACGCTCCGGGCGATGACGAGCCGCTCGACCGGCACCTTGCGGTCGCGTACGGCCTGCACGAGCTCGCGCGAACGGCGGACGGCCGCGTCCGTGTCGCCCTTGAGCACCAGGTCGAACACCTCGAGGAGCGCTTCCGACTGGTAGTCGAACGCGTCGGTGCGCCGGGTCTCGTAGCCGCGCACGACGGTCTCCTCGGTCGGCCAGGCGGTACGGCCGACGTACCGCTTCTTCGCCCCGTGGGAGAAGAACGACTCGTAGACGGACTGGAACTCGAAGGTGACGCCCTCGTGCGTGAACCGGCGCGCGACGGACTCCCCGAACTCCCGCGCCCCCTCGAGCGACGCGACGGGCGAACGCACGAAAACGCTGTCCGTGTCGGAGTAGACGACCTCGTAGCCGTCGGCCTCGAGGGCTTTGATGATCGAGGTGATCGCCTCGCGCGCGAATGCCGTGATCGCGGCCCCGATCTCTTTGTTGGTGAACCGGTAGAAGCTCGAGGCGAGGACGCCGTAGAACGAGTTCATCAGGATCTTGACCGCGTTCTGGAGACCGTCGTAGTACGTTCGCAGCTCCGCGCCGTCCGCCTGTCGCCCCAGCTGGCGGAACCGGTCCCTCTCGGCGAGGAGCTCGCCCAGGATGCGGGGGATGATCCCGCGGCGTACGTCGGGCGCGAGGAACCTCGCGCCCGACGGAGCGACGATCGTCCCGTCGGGCGAGAGGGTCGTGAAGCAAAGGTTCCGCGCGATGATGATCGACGGATACATCGACTTGAAGTCGAGGACCACGACCCACCGGTAGATCCCCGGACGGATCGAGTGGACGTACCCTCCTTCGATCGGAGTGTCCCGACCCGTCCGATGGGTCGGAGGGACCCCGACGTGGTCGCCGTCCGCGAGGGGGATCAGCAGCGAGTCGACGAAGACCGAGGTGCGGCCGTTCAGTCCCTCTTCGAGGGGCAGGTGGGCGACGGTCGCGAGGTCGGCGGCCTTGTCCACGGACCGGAGTCGCTGGAGGATCCGCAGGGCGAGGTCGGCATCGTGCTCGCAGTACTCCATGACCCGCTCCCGGTCCCGGTTCCACTCCTCGGTGATGTTGCGCCGGTCGACGTCGAGCTTGGAGTCGCCCAGCAGCGTCCGGGCGACGTACTGGAGCGTTTCCTGTTTCGGTCGGAGCTCTCTCCGCGCCGACCACCACGCGTCCGCGACGATCCGTCCCGTCAGCTTCCAGAGTCGGTCGTTCCCGCCGCTGGAGCGGGGCGCGGTGCGGTCCCGGCCGAGCGCGAGCTCGCCGACTCCGACCGCCTTCGCCCGCTCCTCGAGCAGCGGGAGGTCGTAGCCGCCGATGTTGTAGCCGGTGATCACGTCGGGGTCATCCTCCGCGACGATCCGCTGAAACTCCTCGAGGATCTTGCGCTCGCTCGGGTCGCCGAGGCGGAACGTCCGCCGCTCTTTCCCGCCCCCCTCCGCGACGCCGCAGATGGTGTAGATCGTCCGCTCCCGGATCGCGTTCTCGATATCGAAGGAGAGCACCCGGAGCGACGGTCGGAACGCCTCCGCGGGACGAATGTCGCGCTCCGACGTGACGACGCGGAGCACGCGGGACACGCTGTACCGACGGCGGACCTCTTCGGGCTCCTCCTCGGCTTCGAAGGCGAGCGTCAAACCGAGGTGCTTGTCGTACAGGAAGCGGTGGACGAACGGGATGTCGCAGGCGATCACGTTCGGCTCCTCGCCGGGCCGCTGGAACTTCTTGCGGTAGTCCGGCACCAGGAACGGTCGATGAAGGACGACGCGCGCCGCGGGCCGTACCTTGCCCCCGACCCACGTCTCGATATCTTCCACCGCGACGATCTCGGGGTCGGCGGCGAGCTTCTCCCGATCGTCCGCGGTCGGTTCGAGGAGAACGAAGTACGGTCGGAAGCCGTAGTACCGGGCGACCGCCGCCGCACCGTCCCGGGTCCGCCCGTAGAGCTCGACGACGACCTCGTCGCCGACGGAGGTGTACGAGCCTTCGAGAAAGAACAGTTCGACGGTCGGCACGGTCCTCCGAGCCCCTCCCGCGTTATACCGTTACGCGAGCCCGTGACGGAGACCCTCGGCGAGTCGACCCAGGTCCCGCTCCCACCGCTCGTTCCACGCTCGAGACCGGAGCGTCGCCGCGGGATGCAGCAGCGGGAACACCGGAGGGTCGCACCCGACGCGGAGTGCACCGGCCGCACGGAGGATCGGGGGTGCGCCGGGGTCGATCGCGCGCAGCGGGTTCCCCCCGAGCGTGACGAGCAGACGTGGGCGCAACAGCGCGAGTTGACGGTCCAGGTACGGCCGACAGGTACGGGCGGCCGAGCGGTCGAACCGGTTGTCGGGGGGACGGCACTTCAGGAGATTCAGCACCCCCACCTCGGTCGCCGCCAGCCCGAGCCGTTCGATCGCCGCGTCGAGCCGCCGTCCCGAACGACCGACGAACGGCACACCCGTCCGGTCCTCGGCGGCGCCCGGCGCTTCGCCGACGAAGACCAATCGGGGAGCGAAGCTCCCGCGGTAGACGACCGTGTGCGTCCGCGTGCGATGGAGGGGGCATTTGGTGCACCCCTCGATCTCCCGCACGAGGGCGTTCCACGCGGCGGACGCCGGAGTCGGGTCGTTGGGGACTTGGGACCCCCGGACACCTCGCGACCGGCTGCTCCGGGCCGTCACACGCCGTCCTCCGAGAGGAGTTGGCAGGGACGTTAAATAGGGCTACCCAGTGGCTCGGCCCCTTCGCCCCCCATGTCTCCGCCGTCCGGTATCAACACTGCGGGCCGACTCGCCGCGCTTCGCCAGCGGCGACGCTGGTCGGATCGGTACTACAAGCGTCGGACGCTCCATCTCAAGGAGCGGTCGGACCCGCTCGAGGGCGCGCCGCAGGCCCGGGGGATCGTGCTGGAAAAGGTCGGGGTGGAAGCGAAGCAGCCGAACTCCGCCATCCGCAAGTGCATCAAGGTGCAGCTGATCAAGAACGGCCGTCAGGTGACGGCGTTCGCGGTCGGCGACGGCGCCATCAACTTCATCGATGAGCACGACGAGGTGCTGGTCGAAGGGATCGGAGGGCGCATGGGCCGATCGTACGGCGACATCCCGGGCGTCCGCTACAAGGTCATCCAAGTGAATGGCGTGTCGCTGGACGAGCTCGTGCGGGGACGCAAGGAGAAACCGGCGCGATGAGCGGGAATCCCGAGCCGATCCTGCCGCCGGAGCCGAACGCCGACGAGCCCGGGCCGGTCGTCCAGCGCCCCCAGCCCGCTGCCCCGTCGCCGTTCCCCGTGCCGCCGCTGTTCGGGAAATACCCGTACGAGGGACTCGAGGTCCACGACGTCGGCCTCGTCCCCTACCTCTACCTTCACCCGGTCTATTCTCCCCACAGCGAGGGGCGTCTCTCGGGCAAGCCGTTCCTCAAGACTCGGATGCACCTCGTGGAGCGCCTCGCGAATCACCTCATGAAGGGCGGCAAGTTCACGGGCAAGAAGTCCAAGGCGCTCGCCACCGTCCGCGAGGCGTTCGACGAGCTCGCGGCGAAGGAGGGGAAGAACCCTCT
>JASHUL010000023.1 GCA_030039995.1 Thermoplasmata archaeon | reverse complement strand
AAGGGTTCATCCTCGTGCCCGCCAACATCGACCTGTTCGGCACGAGCACCTCCACGCCCTGGGGCGCCAACGAGACCGGGGGTTCGACGGTCGAGATGACCTCGCTCTACGTGCACGCCGGCAGCGGCGCGCACCTCGGGATCGCGGGTTCCGAGTGGCTCTACACGTCGAGCGCCCTGAACCCGTCGGTCACGTCGCTGACGCCGTCCGTCTCCGGGCTCTCGTCCGTGGACGAGGTCGCGTCGGGCGCCAGCGAGGTCGGGGCGACCGCGGTCCAAGGGGTCCCGATCTCGGTCGACCAGGCGAGCGGGTACTCGAACTGCCTGATCACGGGAGCGGGTTGCCCGGCGGCAACCGCCGGCAGCCCCCCGTCGCTCCACGGATTGTTCCTGGGGGTCATCGCGGTCGTCGTAGTCGCGGTGGTCGCCGCGGTCCTCATCACCGAGCGCCGGCGGATGCCGCCGCCGTCGTATCCGAACGCTCTCCTCTACCCCCCGGGAGGGACCGCGCCCGTCAAGCCCACGGACTCCTCGCGCAGCGAGGCCCGACGGGCCCCACCGCCGGAGGACGACCCGCTCTCGAATCTCTGGTAGCGCCGGTCGCCGTCCCTATCCGGAGGTGGCCGCCGCGGGACGGGTCGTCGGTCGGGGCGGGAGCGGGTACCGGAGGATCGCCGCGATCCCCTGGAACCCCTTCGCCAGCATCTCGCCCTCCTCGCTCTCGGTCGACACGAGTCGCACCGTCGCGTTCGACTCCACCGCTCGACGGAACAATCCCTCGACGTAGTCCTCGGACGAGACCTCGGTCAGGCTGCGTTGCCCGCAGTTCGGGCACGGTCCGTCGAGGACCCGATCGACGTCCGCGTCGGAGACGGTCCGGCGAAACTCGGTCTGGCAGGCGGTGCAGCGGAAGGTGACCCGGCGTTGCCGCAGCCCTTCGGAGACGAGGAGGGTGTCGACCGACCCGAGCTCGAGCGCCCGGTGGACGTCCGCTTCTCCGTACGCCGCGAGACCGGTCTCGCCCTTGCGGATCTCGGCGAGGAGTCGCTGGACGAGGCGCTTTTCCTCGGTGATGTCGAGGCCGTGGAGCGTCTGCGTGGCCTTCTCGACCAGCTCTTTGAGCCCGTACTCGTCCGTGTAGCCGGTGTCGAACAACGGCTGGACGACCTTCGCCTGAAGCTCGTGGTGGAGGTACGCCTCCTTGTAGAAGTACTCCTTCGTCGCGCCGGGTCCCCCGATCAGGATCCCCTTCATCGTCTCCTTGCGGGGGAGGAACAGTTCGTTCGCCATCTCCCCGACCTTCACGAAGAACTCGTGGGCCGCGTGCTCGATGAGGCGCTCGAAACGGTGCGCCGACTGGCCGCCCCGCCCGTGCTTGCTGGGGACCAGCGACTGCCGATTCCGCAGCGTCTCGACGCGCTTGCCGCGGAGGAGCCCGAGCGTCGCCTCGGCGCGGTCCATGACGATCAGGCCCCAGACGTCCGGCTCGTGGACCATCGCGAGCAGCGGGTCGAGGAAGAACGTCGAGTCGCAGCGGTAGAGGTACGTGTTGAGCGCCTCCGGGGGCTCGACGATGAAGGTCACGGCTTCCGACTTGTCCGCGCCGACCGCCTTCGACCCCAC
This sequence comes from Thermoplasmata archaeon, assembly GCA_030039995.1. Lineage (GTDB taxonomy): Archaea > Thermoplasmatota > Thermoplasmata > Lutacidiplasmatales > UBA184 > Lutacidiplasma. The sequence continues at coordinate 2,358 of JASHUL010000023.1, read as the reverse complement.
GAAGAACGCGACGCCGTGGGCGGGGGGTTCCCGGTACTGCCGGACCCGGCCCATCAGCGACTCGATCGCCCACATCACGTTCTTGCGCGTGGTCCGACTCTTGATGTTCGAGCTCTGCGCGTACTCGTTCCGCAGGTACGACATCACGTCCGGAATCTGTCGACCGGGAGGGACGTAGAGGCTCACGAGCTCGGTCGCCCGGCCCCGGACCGACGCGATCTCGTCCAGCTTCCGTTGGAACGAGTACCGGGCGAGTTGCAGGTCGACCGGCGCGGCGCTCATGCGGGCCCCCTTAGGGAGCCCGCCCTAAAGGAGGCGGGGCGCCCGTCCCCGGGGCGGGAGAGTCAGAGGAGCCGGCGGACGTGCTCGTCGATGACCTCTTCGGGGTACGCCCCGACGATCCGGTCGACGAGCTTTCCCTGCTTGTAGAACAGGAGCGTCGGGATGCTCATGATCCCGAGCGCGCCGGCCTTCTCCCCGTTGTCGTCGGAGTTCATCTTGCCGAACGCGACCTTGCCCTTGTACTTCTCGCTCAATCGATCGACGATCGGCGAGACCATCCGGCACGGTCCGCACCACGGCGCCCACACGTCGACGACGGCGGCGGTGTTCTCCTGGGCGAACTTGTCGAAGCTCGGGCCTCCGACTTCCTGAACGGACATCGACTCTCCTCACCTCTTCGAGGGCGGCCGGCTATTAAATTTCTCGCGCACGCCGGCGTCACCGCGCGGCCGCCGAGCGGGCGGAGGCCCTCGGTCGAGCGGGTCGGGGGAGGGTGGGAGGAGTACGTTCATACCGAGCGACGCGTTGTGGGACAGTGTGACGCCGGCCCCGGGCGGTCCGGGTTCGACCGCGCCCGAGGTCGACATCGCGGGCGAATCCGTCCCGGCGTACCTCGCGCGGTCGGCCCGTCCCCCCTCGTTGCTGACCCCCGCCGCCCGCAAGGCGATTCGGCAGCGGATGCTGCTCCTTCGTCAGGCCGCTCTCGACCGGATCGTGCGGCTGACCCGGATCCGCCCGGCGGAACTCCAGCAGTACCGACGCGACCTGCGGGCGAGCTCGCTGCCCGACACCCTCCTCGAGAGGGGCGCCGGGCTCGCGTTCACCCGGGAGCTACCGCAAGGGGCCCTGCTCTACTTGCTGGTCCGGGCGGCGCGGCCGAAGGTGGTGATCGAGACCGGCGTACGGCCCGGCTACTCGACGGCGTGGATCCTCGCGGGCCTCTCGGAGAACGGGTCGGGGACCTTGACGTCGCTCGGCCCCGGGCCGGTCGCCGGACGGTCGACCGGCGTTCAGGACGTCGGTGTGGGGCAGTTCGTTCCCCCGTCCCTGCGCTCGCGGTGGACGCTCGCGCTTGGGAACACCCCGGACCGGGTGAGGGAACTACTCGCGTCGGCCGGCCGGGTCGACCTCTTCCTGTACGACAACGGGCCGGACCTCGCGCGCGCCCGGTTCGAGCTGCGAGCCGCGTGGGAGACGCTCTCGCCCGAGGGCGTGCTGCTCGCGCATCACATCGACGCCAACGTGGCGTGGTCGGAACTCTGTCAGGGCCAAGGCCTGCCGCCCCAACTGCTCGACCCGGGCCCGCCCCCGATGGGAGCGCTCGGGGTCCGGGCCTGAGGAGCGACGACCCGGCTATCGCTCCAGTTCCTCGACCAGGTGGATCGCCGCCGGCAAGATCAGCTTCTCGAGCGCGGTCCGGACCGCCCGCTCGCTGCCGGGCAGTGCGAAGACCGGCTTTCCTTCCACGAGGTAGAGGCCGGCGCGGCTGATGATGGCGAGCGGCCCGACCTCCTGGAAGCTGACGGAGCGGTAGAGCTCGCCGAAGCCGTCGATCCGCTTGCCGCCCATCGATTCGAGGGCGGTCACGGTCAGGTCGCGCGAGCTGACCCCGGTCCCGCCGACCGTAACGGCGACCTCCACCGCGTGCTCCTTCAGCCACGGCGTGAGCTGCTCCCGCGCGTCCGCGATCGAGTTCGCGACCAACGCGTAGTGGACGACCTTGTGGCCGCCCTGCTGGATCAGGTCCCGCGCGAGGTGCCCGGACGGGTCGTCGTCCTCGGTGTGGGTGTCGGAGACGGACAGCACGACGAAGCCGAGGGCGCGGCTGCCGCCGAGATGGTGCCGGCCGCTCGCAGGTGTGACGGCGGTGTCGGTCATTCGTCCCTCGCGGGCCGCTTTTCCTTCGTCACGACGCGAATCGGCCCGAGGGACGTCCGCGGATAAAGTCCGCGGTCGTCCTTCTCGAGGTACTTCACCATGTCCCAGACGGTGAGGAGAGCGACGCTCGCGCCGACCAGGGCTTCCATCTCGACGCCCGTGCGGTCGACCGCCTCCGCCTCGGCCCGGACGCGGATC
>JASHUL010000243.1 GCA_030039995.1 Thermoplasmata archaeon | reverse complement strand
TGCCGGCCAGCAAGAACGGCACCGGGTCGTCGGAGTGTCCTTTCAGACTCGCGGGAGTCGCATGGTCGGCGGTGACGCCGATGCGAGTCCGCGAGAGGTCAAGGCCCTCGAGGAACGGTCCGAAGAACGACCGGTCGATCGCTTCGATGATCTCCTGTTTCAGGACCGCGTTCCCGTCGTGTCCGGGCTCGTCGGGGCCCTTCAGATGCACGTAGACGAACGGGTACGAAGCGCAGAGCTCGCGAGCGACACGCGCCCGCTCCCGGTACCCTGCGTCGCGGTCGGGTCCCATCGGTCCTACGTACCGGTCGACCAACCCGAGCACCCGCGCGATCCCGCGTTCGACCGGCATCTCCGTAAGGGACGCCCCCCGAAGGCCGTACCGCTGCTCGAAGCCGGCCGGCGGTGGATCCGGCAGGGCGCCGGCGTTGCGCACGAGCAGCGCGTTCGCGATCTTCTTGCCCGCCATCGCCCGTCGCGCGTTGACCGGCGCGCCCGCCAGCCGCTCGGAAGCGGCCGGCAAGAACCGGTTGATCGCCTCGGCGGTTCGTGCCGCCTCGGGGGACGCGTCCATCGACCGCACGGTCTCGATCACGGGGCGCTCCGGTCGACGCGCCTGCCCCATCCCGCCGACCTTTTCGTAGAACGGGTCGGCATTGGAGACGTTCGGCGACAGCGACCCGCCCCGGGTCGGGTGGAGCCAGAGCACTCCGCGGTGTCCCACGGTCGCCCGCACCTCCGCCCGGACGCCCCGGTCGGCGAGCAGGTCGGCCGCGGTCAAGGCACCGGCGAGCTCCCGTGCCTCGGCGGTGGAGAGATTTCGGCCCACGCGGGAGTCGAGGATCGCTCCGTCGCCGTCGGCGGTCGCGAAGTTGAGACGCAATGCCACATCCCCGGTCACGAGCGGAATGTCGACGCCGAGCGCCTCGAGAACACCGCGCCCGGGCGAGTCGTGCACGGGGTCGTACCCCAGCAGCGCGAAGACCCCCGCGTCCGACTCGGGCGCGACACCGGGCGCCACGGTCACCACATCCCCCAGCTCTCCCGCGCGCGCCAACCCGTCGAGGTTCGGGGTCGTGGCGGCTTCGAGTGGGGTCCGGTTTCCCGTCGCCGGATTCGGGCGATCGCCGAGCCCGTCGAGCACGATCAGCACGATTCCGGTCGCCGGTGCGAGCGTGTTCTCCGAGGCGGGGGTCATTACTTAATAAGGAGAGGCCGGCCTTGCCTCCCGTTCCGTGGCGCGCCAGCAGTCCGGTCGTTTTAGGAGTTTTGCCCAGACGCCGCCGGGGAAGGTCTTCCTGGTCGCGGTCGCCCTCGTGATGACCTTCGCGAGCTACGTCTACGTCGAGACCCTCGTCGCGATCCCCGCGATGCTCCTGTTCGGTCTCGCAGTCCCGATCTGGCTCGGACTGAAGGCGCCCCGCTTTCTCGCGCTCAGCGGTCTCGTCATCCTGCTGTTGGTCGCGCCGATCTCGAATCTCGTGATCACGCAGGACATCATGACCCCGGTCGGGGCGTCCGCCTCGGGAACCGCGCTCCCCGACGGCAACGGCGGGGCGGTACTGAGCAACGCCGTCGTGTCGCCGTATGTCGGTGGCGCGTCGACCAACTTCACGTGGACCGTCACGGTGTCGCCGCAGTACATTCCGAAGGGCAATTCGACGCCGCTCTTCCTGACCCTCTACGTGTCGACGTGTCCCGGGGCGACAGGGAACAACTCCCCGGTATGTACCACGCCGTACCCGTACTATCAGTTCAACGACACGTCGGTCGCCAACATCACGGCCGAGGCGAACGCGTCGTTCCACTTCCAGATCGGTTCCGTCGGGATCTGGGACTGGCAGATGAGCCTCGCCATGCGCAATCTTTCCACGGGGAACCTGACCTACATCTTCCTGGTCGGCGACCCGACGTACAACGGCATCGAAGGGCCGGTCGTCGGCACGTACTGGACGACCTACGAGTCCTTGTTGCTCACGATCTATTTCGACGACTTCCTGTTCCTGGGGGCGCCGTTCTACTTCGTGCTCTTGATCTACATGATCCTGAAGCGCCGGGAGCGCTCGCGCGCCGACGCCGTCCGCCGGGCGCAGGCTCCGCCGACGCCCGCGGAAGCGGGGCCGTCGTTACCGTCCTCGCCTGGGGGCGGTGGAGGGGCCGCCGGGCCCCCCGCCTCTACGGCACCGACCGTGGCGGAGGGGGCCTGTCCGAACTGCGGTGCGGTGGTCTACGCGGGCGAGAAGACCTGCTGGAAGTGCGGTGCCCAACTGCCGTCGTCCCCCACGTCCGCGCCGCCGCTGACCAGTGGTAAGTAGGTGAGCCTCCACCCTAAAAGAACCCGAAACGGGAGCTCTTCTCGCCGAACATCGTGGGTAACGAATTTCCCCGTGAGCTGCTCGGGCGATCTCCCCCGGTCCGCGCGCTGGGTCCGGCCTATAGGGTGATCGTGGTCTGGCCCGAGTACGGGCCGGTGCCGAACACGACCAGTTCGAGCGTCGCCGAGGGCGACGTGCTGCCCACGTCCATCGAGATCGACATGGTGGTCTTGAGCGAGCTCGCGCTGGACCCGCCGTTGGCAAAAGTCGAGGTCCAGGTCGTGAAGGAGACGACCATCGACGTGCCCCCGGTCGCGGCGGGCGCCCAGACCAGGAACGCCTTGTTGAGTGTGGCGGTCGGAGAGACGGCGAACGCCGGGGTACTCGGAGAAGTGAACGGTAGCCCGGTCGACGTACTGTAGACGCCGAAGTAGACCCCACCGAGCGTAACCAGCGACGTGGTCAGCGTGACCGTGTAGTAGTAGTCGCTGGTGCTCCGGCACACGGCTGGCTCCGTGCCGGTGCTGCACTTCGTCGGGCCCGAAGCGCTCCCCAACGTGACAGCGGTGGCGATCAGCGTGGAGTACGAAGTGATCGTTACGGGGACCGAAGTAGTACCCGAGAGCCCGTTGTTCGTCGCCGTGATTGTCGCGTAATAGCTTCCGCTCGCGGTCGTGTTACCGGGACCCACTGTGTAGCTCCAGAATCCGGTCGCCGCGCTGTACGTCAGGCTCGCGAGCGCCGCGGTGGACATCCCGGGCAGGTAGTCGAGATTGACCTGAACGCTGCTCGAAGACGAAACACCCTGGATCGTCGCGTTGATCGTGAAGCCCTCTCCGACCGCCGGGCTGGCGGGCGAGGTGCCGACGGAGAGGAACGTCGGCGGGGTAGTGATCACCACTCCGGGAATCAC
>JASHUL010000242.1 GCA_030039995.1 Thermoplasmata archaeon | reverse complement strand
CGACGTGACCGACGGGTTCAGGGCGCTCGACGTGTAGAGCCACTCGGAACCCGCGATCCCGAGGTGCGCGCCGCTGCCGGCGTGCACGTAGAGCGAGGTCATCTCGACCGTCGAACCCCCGGTCTCGTTGGCGCCCCAGGGCGTGGAGGTGCTCGTGCCGAACAGGTCGATGTTGGCGGGCACGAGGATGAACCCTTCCCGCGCCACGAACGGGCCCATGACCGTGAGCGAGACGTTCAGGTAGGGGACTCCGCCGAACGCGACTTCGTCTCCAGCGCCCAGGGCCACGCTGCCCAGGACCGAGACGTTGCCAGACGACTGCACGTCGCCCGAGAGCTCGGACGGGCCGATGTCGATCGTCGCCTTCGGCCCGACGAAGTGGTAGTGATAGCCGACCGCCCACGAACCGCTCGCCGAGAACTGGCTGGAGGCGGTCCAGCTCGCCCCGGCGGCGAGGTTGTTCGGGAGGAGTCCGAGCGGCGTCGTGAAGGCGACGCTGGCGTCCGCGCTCACGTTGGCGCTGAGGAATGAGGAACGGACCAGCCCCTGGGCGTCGTCCCAGAGGCTGCCTTGCACGGTGGAGTGGGAATTCAGGAGGCCGATCGCGGAGACGTTCTGACCGTTCTCGGAAACGTTCGCGGTCGTGGTGAAGTTCGCCCAGGAGTCGACGGCTTCCCAGGCATCGTGCGTCACGCTCGCCGTCGCCGTGGGACTCTTACAATTCGGAAGACAATACTCGATCGAAAGTTGGGCCGCCATCGTTCGGTTCGCGAACAACTCGAACGTGGTGCTCGTCAGATTCGTTTGGTTGAGAAGGACGGTGTAGCCGTACGTCGCGCTCCCTTCGAACGCATACCCGCCGCTACTCGTCCCCGAGAACGTGACGCTGCGCACCGCGCCGTACGCCCAAAGCGTATAGGCCGGACCCGGCGTCAGGTCGGACGTCGGAGCGGCGGAGACCAGCCCCGGAAGCACCGAGATTACGAAGAGCGCCGAAACTACCGCAACCACCGTCGTCGAGACTCCCAGCCGAACCTTCATTTCCGTGAACTCCCCCACTGTTGGGCACTCGGATTCATGCGGGAATCGACTCTTAAACGGAAGTGTGTCGGGAATCCCGGCGGTTTGGACACCGTGCTATGCTGTCGCAATCGGGCTTGGAGTGACACGTGCGTGCGCTGACCGACTCTGAGGCTCGCGTCATCGCGGTCCTCTTGGCGGCCCGACCCGACCGGGAACGGGAGCGGCTCCGCCAGATAGGGATCCCCCGTTCCACGTATCACGCCGTCCGGCGGAGAGCGTACGGGGAGGGGTGGCTGCGAGACCGGTACATCCCGCATCCGATCCCTCTCCGACGTCCGTACGTCACCTTCCTGGTCGCACGGCCGTACGCCGACCGGATGGCGGAGTTCGCCGAGAGTCTCTCGGCCGACCCCGGCGATGTGGTGCTGTGGAACGGGACCCAGCTCTCCGTCTCCGTGTTCTTCCATCCCAAGCCGGACGACGGCGCGAAGCTCGCGACTCGGCTCCAGCGCGAACGGCTGTCCGCGCCCCCGCTCACCCTCACCGTCGACGCGGACGGGCCGACGATCCCCGTCTATTTCGATTTCGAGGGCCTCTGGTGCCACCTCGCGGGTCTCGAGGGAACGCTCGCCTACCCTCACGGCCTGGGAGGTCATCTGGAATCGGGGACGTCGGACGGCGACGAAGAGCTCGCCCCGCTGACCTCGCATCAACAGTGGGCGATCGGCGAGCTCTTGATTCGCCCGTTCACGGCCACCGAACAGGGTCGGGGCGGTCATCTGGTCGGGCCGTTCGGTCTCCCGTTCTCCCAACGACGGTTGCTGGCCAAAGGTTGGATCACCCATCGGACGCTGCTCGAGCCGGCCCGCCTCCCGGCGTACCAGGGGCGGTCGGCGGACCAGGTGTTCCTGATCTCGGGCACGCCGAGGTCGGGAGCCCGACCCGAGGTGCTGTTCGCCACGCTCACTCGAGACTGTCGTGTCTTCCCGTTCCTCTTCGTCGTCGGCGGAGAGCGCTGGCTGCTCGGAGCCTTGGGAGGAGGTCCGCCGACGGGGACGCCGGACACGGAGCGACGCGCCGTCTTGCCGACGCTTCGAGACGCGATGGAAGGGATCGAAATCCTTCAGGAGGCGGCGTCCGGCTTTACGTCGCCCGTCGACCACCGATACGAACGACTGTTCCCCACCGCGTCGCGGGCCGCCGCGACGAAGCCCTGATATCTCGGGCCCGCGCTCGTTCGCCGGGCGCGTAGCCTAGCTTGGATAGGGCATCGGGTTCCTAACCCGGGGGTCGAGGGTTCAAATCCCTCCGCGCCCGCTACCCTCCGACCCCGGGAGACGCGCTGCGAGTGTCTCGCTCCGTGAACCTCGTTAGCCGGCGCGAGGGAGGCCGACATTCGTGGAGGCCGTTCGAGCTCGGCCCGCTCGCTCATGGCTGCACCGTGGTGGATAGCCTCTTGATGGCTCACTCCGATATAGATAAGTAATGTAAATTACTCACATCTGATGATGTCAGGTCAAAAGGGCCGGCAGGGCCGATGCTATCGCTGCATCTACGTCTGGAGCCTCCGGAACGTTCGGCGGCCCGCGGTGTGTCCACGCTGCAAGAGCCGACTCTACCGCATCCCAAAACTCCGACCGGTCACCGTCGG
>JASHUL010000241.1 GCA_030039995.1 Thermoplasmata archaeon | reverse complement strand
CTCAGCCGGGACTGGTGCCCCGGCTCGCCCCGCTCGCCCTCGTTCCCGAGCGAGAGGTCTACCTCTACGCGCGGCTCCGAAGCCTTCCGTTCGAGCACGGAGAATGTCCCCACGCCGGCCGGGCGTCCCGGAATCTCTTCCGCGAGGTCGTCTGGCGGCTGGAGGAGGAGCTCCCCGGGACGCGACAATCGCTGCTGCGGACCCACGACCGGCTCGTCGACCGCTGGCTCGCGGGGGACGCCGGCGGTGCGCCGACCGTTTGCCGGTCGTGCGGCGAGCCGTCGGCCGGCGACCTGTGCCGTGCGTGCGAATACCTCCGAGCCGTGACCGCACCCGACGTCCCCGCGGGCGGCGCATGAGCGACGCGACGCGCGCCGACGACATCGCCGTCGGGAGCGACCCGCGCCAGTCCGTCCAGCGTCGGGTGTTCGTGGTGGGGGCGGGGATCATGGGGAGCGGCATCGCGGCCCAGTGCGCCCTCGCCGGCTATCCCGTCACCCTGGAAGACGTGAACGAGGAGTTCGCGAGGCGGGGGGCCGACCACGCGGAACGGGCGCTCGACCACGCGGTCCGACGCGGAAAGGTCTCCGAGGCGGACCGGCAGGCGGCGCGAACCCGGATCGAGGTCGCGATCGGGCTGCGCCGGGTCGACTCGGCCCAGGTCGTCATCGAGGCCGCGCCCGAGAATCTCGCCATGAAACGCGAGCTGTTCCGCCAGATCGAGGAGGGAGCCCAGGCGGGAGCGCTCCTCGCGACGAACACCTCGTCGTTGCCGATCACGTCGATCGCGCAGGACCTGAAGGATCCCGGGCGCCTCGTCGGCCTGCACTTTTTCAATCCGGTCCTCCAGATGCCGCTCGTCGAGCTGATCCCCGGGCACACCACCCGCCCGGAGGTGACGGAGGAGGCGCGCCGGTTTGCCGAGAGCCTCGGGAAGACCGTCGTCGCGTCCCGGGACACGCCGGGCTTCGTGACGACCCGCGCGCTGGCGGTCCTGATCAACGAGGCCGCGTGGATGCTCTACGAGGGCGTCGCGACGAAGGAGGATATCGACACGGCGTACAAGCTCGGCTTCCACCACCCGATGGGCCCGTTCGAACTCGCGGACCTGGTCGGGCTCGACACCGCGCTCGCGATCCTTGACGTGCTCTGGGACGGGTTCCGCGACTCGAAGTATCGGGCGTGTCCTCTCCTGCGGACCCTCGTCGCCGCGCGCAAGCTCGGGCGCAAATCGGGCGAAGGGTTCTACCGATATCCGGCGCCGGGAGCCTCGGGATGAGCGCCACCGACGCGCTGCTGGACCTCGTCCTGTTGGTCCTGGTCGCCCTCGTCCCGGCGCTGATCTACCTCATCTGGGTTCGGAGCACCGAACGCTACCAGACCAGCTCCTGGGGGAAGATCCTCGGGGCGTTCGTTTACGGGGCGTTCTTCGCCACGATCGTCGCCGCGATCCTGGAGGCGGTCATCGTCGAGCTCGGGACCAGCGTCAGCACGCACTACACCGGTCCGGAGTTCCTCTTCCTGAACGGCAACTCGACGCTCGGCGCATTCTTTCTCGTCCTCGTGGTCGCGCCGTTCGTCGAAGAGGCGCTGAAAGCGTCGGGGGTCTACGCCTATCGCGACCAGATCCGCACCGTCGCGGACGGGCCGGTGTTCGGCGCCTCGGTCGGGCTCGGGTTCGGCTTCTTCGAGACGTTCCTCTACGGCCTGTCGGCGTACCTGGTCGGGGGGCTCGAAGCCGGGATCGCGCTCATCCTCGTCCGAAGCCTGTCGAGCGTGCTCCTGCACGGCAGCTCGACCGGCATGTTCGGCTACGGGTACGCGCGCAGCCGGACCGGGGTCCCGGGCGCGGGGGCGGGCTCGTACTATCTGCTCGCGGTCGCGATGCACGCGTCGTTCAACGCGATCGCGTCCCTCGCGACGATCCTCGCGATCTTCGGCATCTCGGGGCTGACGCTCAGCCTCGCCGGTCTGCTCGCCCTGCTCGCGGCGATCACGTTCGCGTTCACCGCGATCGAGCACGTGCGGCACGTGATCGCCGTCTCGGAGTATCCCGCGCTCCTCCCCGGCGGCGCATCGCGCCGCCCGCCCGCACCCCGGCGCTAGCTCGGGGGCGGAGCGGCGCCGGGCGGAGGTTCCGCCCGGCGTTTCCAGTCCGACTCGCCGATGTCCCGATAGACGGTCGCGGCGTCCTCGGCCTCGGGTGCCTCGCCGGCCTGACCGACGTCCCGGATCCGGGCCTTCTTGAGCAGCCAGTAGTGGATCCGCCAGGTCTTGCCGCGGGAGACCGTCGCGTCCTCCTCCTCGCTCGTCAGCAGCCCCTCTTCTTCGAGCTGGTAGAACCGGTCCCGGTCCTCGCTGGAGAGCTTGTTGTCGAGGACCGCGTCGTCCAGCCCGAAGTACCCGAGCACCATCCGGGCCGTGGTGCGGGCCTCGGGCGGACTCATCTTCCCGTTCGCGACCAGGGTCCGCTCGATCGCTCGGGTCAGCTCGGCTTCGGTGATCGACGCCATAGCGCGCCGACCGACCAAACGCCGGAGGGCTAAATCGGCGCAGGTGAAACCACAGCCCGCACACTAGACGTATAACCGCGACGCTCGGTGGCGGGCGCGTGTCCGACCCTCCGACGTTCGAGGTGCCGGCGCCGGCGCTCGCCGCCGCCCGGCGGGCCGCGGGCCGCCCGCTCTGCCCGGAGTGCTTCGGCCGCCTGTTCGGGCGGCTCGGCCACGGGCTCACCAACCCCGAACGCGCCGCGCGGCTGCGCCAGCTCCTCGGGGGCGACCCCGGTTCCCCCGGTGCGACGTGCTCGGTCTGCGCCGGCCTGTTCGACCGGCTCGACAGCTGGGTCGAGCGCTCGACCCGAGCGGCGGAAGGCCTCGAGTGGCACCGGTTCACGTGCGGCTCCCGCTGGGAGCCCGAGCTCCTCGCCGGCGAGGAGGCGCTCTGGACCGAGGTCGGCACGGAGTGGGGGGAGAGCGCCCGCCTCGCGTTCAACCGGGAGTTGGGGAAGCGGGTCGAGGCGCGGACGGGGGCCGAGGGCGGCACGGAGCGCCCGGACCTCGTCTTCCTCGCGGACCTCGCGGTCGGTCGCGTCGGGGTGACCGTGATGCCGATCTATTTCCGGGGAAGGTACCGCAAGCTCGACCGGACGTTGCCCCAGACCCGCTGGCCATGCCGGCGATGCGAGGGGCGCGGTTGCACGGCGTGCGGGGGCACGGGAAAAACGTACCCCGAGAGCGTGGAAGAGATCGTCGCGGCCCCGTTCCTCCGCACCAGCGGGGGGACCGGCAGCCGGTTCCACGGGATGGGGCGGGAGGACATCGACGCGCGGATGCTCGGTCGCGGGCGGCCGTTCGTGCTGGAGATCCTCCGGCCGCGCCAGCGGACCCTCGACCTCGCCGCGATCGGCGACGAACTCGCCACGGCCGCCGCGGGGAGGGTCGAGGTCGTCGGGCTCCAAGCGACGGACGCCCCGGAGGTCGTCCGCGTCAAGGAAGCGAACCCCGACAAGAGCTACCGCGTCGGCGTGATCGGCGACGCCGCGGTGGCAAAGGTTAATGAGGCGTTGGACCTCGCGCTCGCCCGAGCGATCGCGCAGCGGACTCCTACCCGCGTCGCGCACCGTCGAGCCGACCGCGTTCGGACGCGTCGGATCGTCGCGGCGCACGTCGTCGAGGCTTCCGAGGGGCGGTTCACGCTCGACCTGAGGACCGAGGCGGGAACGTACGTCAAGGAGTGGGTGGAAGGCGATGGAGGGCGTACCGAACCGAGCCTCGCGGGACTCCTCGGCGTTCCGCTCAAGGTCGATTTCCTGGACGTGATGGAGATCCACGACTCGGAGGCGACGTAGATTGTCAAGAGCTCGAAGGGGTTCCGCTCCCGCTCGCGCGGGGTGTTCACTAAGCACGTCCGGGAACGCGGTCTACCGCCCGTGACCCGGTTCCTCCGG
>JASHUL010000240.1 GCA_030039995.1 Thermoplasmata archaeon | reverse complement strand
CCACGACGTCAGCCGGAGGCCCTCCTCCTCGATGCGGTGGCACGAGAGACCGCCACGCCGCGGGCGAGGTGTCGCACCGGGCCGCTGCAGGAACTGTTCCATCGACCCCGGCGTGAGTCCCGGGTCCTTCCCCTCGACCTGCGTCACGAGCTCGCGGGCGAACTCGAACGGGGTGGTCCGCTCGGGCGACGCCACGTGGAAGACCCCGTTCTTGCGTCGTTCGAGGATCACGTCCAGCGCCTGAGTGACGTCGGGGATCCAGGTCGGTGTGATCCACTGGTCGTCGAAGTACGCGACTCCGGCGTTCTGTCGGCGCGCGGCCAGGATCTTCCGTCCGAAATCCAGCTTGCGCGGATAATCCGTCCGGTACGGGTAGGAGATGCGCACGACGGACGCCGACGGGTTGGCGTCGAGGACCAGCCGCTCCCCTCGGCCCTTGGTCCAACCATACCAGGAAACGAGCGGCGACCAGTCGGAGGGCACCGCCGACTCCGGGTACGGCCCCTCGCGTCCGTCGAACACGAAGTCCGTCGACAGTAACACGAACGGGAGGCCCCGCGCGCGCGCCGCTTTCGACATGGCGGCGGGGGCGAGGACATTCACCTTGTACGCCGCGCCCTTCGCGGCCTCGGGCGACTCCGGACGCTCGTGCTCGACCCGGTCGACGTCCGTCGCCGCGCCGAAATTGATAATCGCGTCCACGTCCGCGCCCGCTACAGCGGTCGCGGCCGCGCCGGGGCTGTTCATGTCGACCTCCCGAAAGCCTTCCACCCGGACTCCGAACCCCCGGGGGTCGCGCAATCCGGCGGCGTAGATCCGGTGCCCGGAGGTCTGGACGAAGTGCGAGCCGACCAGCGACTTTGCCCCGAAGACCAGTACCCGGCTCATGCTCGTTGGTGGGAGGGCGCTACCCGGCCCCAGTCGAAGGGCCCGCCCAGGCTCCCGACCCGGACGTCCCGGAACAGGATCCGGCCCTCGTCGGTCGGGTCGTACAGCGCGGTCGGGAAGTTGGTCAGGACGAACGGGTGGTCGGACAGGTTCCCGATGCAGTGGTAGACCCCCGGGGGGATCGGGACCAAGGCCGACGGGACGTCCTGCTTCTCGGGACGGGACATCCGGTCGAAGGGTGCGCCGAGCATCCGGATCACCTCGAGGCGGCCCGCGGTGGGCGACGTCGTACGGGAGTCGTAGAGTGCGAGCATCATCTCCCCCAGGACGACCACGAACCGGTCGCTCTGGCGTTGGTGAGCGTGCCAGCGGTCGCGGTCCCGGAACTCGTGGGGGGCCGTGGCGGAGGTGTAAGACATAGCGAACTTCGCCCCGTCGACCCGGGCATCGTCCTCCCGAAGCGTCTCGAGCAGGAATCCGCGCGGGTCGTAGTGGAACGTCCGGACGATCGGCTGCGCACCCTCGATCCGGATGGCTTCCGGCGCGATCGGTCGGATCCTCTCGCTCGTCATCGAGCGGCTCCTGCGGTCGAGATCATCGTTCTCCACCAACCCTCGTTCGCCCGGTACCAGTCGATGGTCGCCGCGAGCCCATCGTCGAACGTGTGGACCGGGCGCCAGTCGAGCTCCTCGCGGAGGCGGCGGGAGTCGAGCGCATAGCGCCGGTCGTGGCCGGGCCGGTCCCGAACGAACTCGATCGACTCCGACCCCTTTCCGAACTGGCGGAGGATCCGTTGGACGACTTCGAGGTTGGGCAGCTCCCAACCGGCGGACACGAGATAGGTCGACCCGAGCTTCCCGCGGGCGCAGACCGCGTCGATCGCGCGGCAGTGGTCGTCGACGTGGATCCAGTCCCGGACGTTCCGCCCGTCGCCGTAGACGGGAATCTTGCCCCCCGTCAGGAGGCGCGTGATCGCGAGCGGGATCAGCTTCTCCGGATGCTGGTACGGCCCGAAATTGTTCGAACAGTTGGACAGGGTGACCGGCAGCCCGTACGTCTCGTGCCACGCGCGCACGAGGTGGTCACCGGCCGCCTTGGAGGCCGAATAGGGGCCGCGGGGGCGATACGGCGAGCTTTCGTCGAACCGGTCGGGCGAGTCGAGCTCGAGCGAACCGAATACCTCGTCGGTCGAGACGTGGTGGAAGCGCGGGATCTCGAGCTGTCGGACCGCTTCGAGCAGCACGGCCGTACCTTCGACGTTCGTCCGCACGAACGGCATCGGGTCCGCGATCGCCCGGTCGTTGTGCGTCTCGGCCGCGAGATGGATCACGAGGTCGGTGCCCTGGATGGTCGCGCGTACCTGGCTCGCGTCGCGCAGGTCCGCCCGGGCGAATCGGAACGACCCGTCCGACTCGAGATCTCGGATCGACTCCCGGTGGCCGGCGTACGTCAGCGCGTCCAGGACGACGACGGCGTCGTCCGGATGGTGACCGCGCCAGTATCGCGCGAGATTCGAACCGATGAACCCCGCGCCCCCGGTGATGACGACCTTCACGGCCTTCAATCGTTTGGGCTTCTATATGTCGTTCCCCCCCTCGGGGAAACTCGCTCCCCCCGACGCAATCCGCGCATTTCGAGCGCGCTCTCGGTCCCGATGCGCCTCCCGGCCCGCGTCGCCTCGCGAGGTCACCCCGTTCCTCCGAAGCGTTTTCTCGCTGGGGACCGTCCCCCGGCGCGGATTTGTCACGCCCGCGCGGTCAACGCAACCCGTCGACCGGGCCAAGAAGTCGACCCGTCCGAGGTCCGAAGCCGGCGGACCTTCCCGAACTTTTCCCCGCCGGGGTCCCGCTCACCCTCGCTGTCGACATCGGGGGTACCTTCACGGACGTCGTAGTGCAGCGGGGGTTCGAGGTCGTTCGGACATGGAAGCTGCTCACGCCGGCGGACCGACCCGAGACCCCGGTGCTCCGCGCCGTCGCCGAGATCGGGCGGGCGCGCACGGAGGAGGTGCTCCACGCTTCGACGCTCGCGACCAACGCGTTGCTCAACCCGCCCCCCGGACTGGTCGAGTCGGTCGGGCTGCTGACGACGGAAGGATTCCGGGACGTACTCGAGATCGGACGTCAGAACCGTCCCGGTCTGTACGACTTGTTCTTTCAGCGGCCGCGACCCCTGGTGGATGCCGTTCGTCGCGAGGAGGTCCCGGAGCGCACCCTCGCCGACGGCTCCGTCCATCGGTCGATCTCTCCCGCGGGGCTACGGTCGCCCCTACGTCGACTTGCCCGGCGCGGGGTCCGAAGTCTGGCGGTCAGCTTCCTGCACGCGTACGCGAATCCGACGAACGAGCGTCGTGCCGCGAACGTCGCCCGAGAGAGGTTCCCGTTCGTTTCGGTATCGTCGGAGGTCGCGCCCGAACCCCGCGAGTTCGAGCGAACGTCGACGACGGTGGTCAACGCGCTACTGAAACCCGTGGTCTCGGAGTACACCGCCCGCCTTCGGGACGGTCTCCGGGAGCTCGGGGTCCGTTCCGTGAGCATGATGGCCAGCTCGGGGGGTCTGATCTCCCTCCCCGAAGCCACCCAACGACCGGCCCAGACCGTGGAATCAGGCCCGGCCGCGGGGGTCGTCGCGACGGCCGAGCTGGCGCGACGTCTCGGTGTGGAGTCGGCGATCAGCTTTGACATGGGCGGAACGACCGCCAAAGCCGGGGCGGTGTTGCGAGGCCGAGTCGAGCTCGTCCACGAGCTTGAGGTGGGGGGGAGCTCGCACCATGGCCGCCGCGCCAAAGGGACGGGATATCCCGTCCGCTTCCCGTTCGTCGACCTCGCGGAAGTTCTGGCCGGAGGAGGTACCGTCATAC